>CAUCWU010000121.1 GCA_958446555.1 uncultured Lachnospiraceae bacterium
TCTGGTGTCGGCTGCCATACATCCAATACAGCATTGCACACCTCAAGTGCATAATCCATCTCGGTTCCGGTGAAGCTCTCCGGGCTATACTCGAATGTAAAGTTACCCTCGGTCTTATCTGCCAACTCCTTTAACAGAGTGGCACCGTCAACTGCGATCTTTTTGATCTGCTCTTTGTCCTTCTTAAATACCTGCTCTCGCTGTGCAACTGAAGTAGAGTTGTAGACATGAACAACTGCTCTCGGTGCACCCTTGATTGCTGCGAAGGTCTTCTTAATGATATGCTCTCTTGCCTGGGTTAAAACCTGAATCGTTACGTCTGCCGGGATTAGGTTCTGCTCAATTAAAGTACGGCAAAACTGATATTCTGTCTCAGATGCAGCCGGGAATCCAATCTCGATCTCCTTAAAGCCGATCTGTACTAACATCTTGAAAAATTCAATTTTCTCATCCAGACTCATCGGCTCTACGAGTGCCTGGTTTCCGTCTCTTAAGTCAACAGAGCACCAAATCGGTGCATGATCAATATCATCCTTCTTGACCCAGTCATAGGTCACGACCGGCGGCATAAAATACTGTTTTTCATACTTTTCACTTGGATTCATATTATTCACATCAACCTTTCCTGCTATATTCTATTCTGCCAAAAAAAATTTTATCAATTTTGTTGTCGTTTTTTATCTTAGCACATTTGACATATAAATGCTAGTGACGGTTTTAATCATTCGTATTGATCTTTTTTAACACATGAAGGTGGGGCACACCTTTCGGTATGCCCCACCCTCTGCGAAAGAAAAAGTGTTATGAGAAAAAGGAATAAACAAATTATTCTGCTACAGAAGAGGACTCTTCTTCAACAGTCTCTGCTGCATCATCAGTAGTCTCAGAACCGTTCTCTGCCTTCCACTCATCATACTGAGCCTGGAATGCTGCTAAAACATCCTGATAACCAGCTTCATCAAGTGCTGCCTGGTACTGAGCAATAGCATCCTCGACCTGATCAACACCATAACCACCATTCTCAAGTGCAAAACCATACTCATTGAATACGTTCTGGCATGCTGCATACTTATCAGCTACTTCATTCTTATCGAAACGGAAACCAGCTGCACAAGAAGTATTTGCACCACCGTTAAATTCCTTATACAGATCAGCCTTATCATCTGGCTCTGTTGTCAGTGGTGTTACGATAGTTGCTGATGCAGACTCCCACATGGAGTGATTGTACTTACCGGCAGCAGTCTGCTCTACCTTACCATCAACATAGTTGAAATCCTCACCCTCAATACCAAAGGTATACAGATCTGCTAATTTGCTATCAGTATACAGAAGTCCTAAGAAATCGATACAAGCCTGAGCTTCTTCTGGCGTGCAGTTTGCCGTTACTGCATAGCAGGAACCAAGTGCTGATGTGGAGTGTGCCCATCTATCAGTGATTGGTGTCATTACAACTTCCTGATTATAACGGCTGTTTGCCTCTGCATTAACAGGAATATCAGTCCACCAAGAAATACCCCAATCCTGAGTCTGTGTTGTAGTATCAGTTGTAGTCTTTGTTACTTCGTCCTCAGAAATGTAACCAGCCTCTGCCCATTTAGCCATTAAGGTACAGAATTCCTTGTACTGATCAGTTAAAACAGTATCTACAACTTCATTTGTGGAACGATCTACTGCTACCCAGTTGGACTGTGCATCAGCGGTAAAGAAATCAAAATCATTGATATAATATCTGTAGAACATAGCGGTCTTCTGTGACAGATATGGATACTTAAGTCCTTCTGCCTCAAGATCTACTAACATTGGCTCAATGTCAGCTAATGTCTTAACTGTGCTGATATCCCAACCATACTTGTCTACAAGATCCTTGCGGAACATGATGTCATAGCCTTCTACGTTATCCTTATAAACTGGTACAAAGTAGTTCTTGCCGTCATATTTGGTAGCTTCCCACTGTCCTTCATCCATAGACTCATACAGAGGTGTTCCCGGAAGCAGATCAGTAATATCATAAACTGCATTTGCAGGTACTAAATCATTTGTTCCAATGGTAGCTTCCCATGAAGCTGTCCAAAGCAGGTTAATCTCATTGTTTGCCAGTGCCAGGTTTGCCTTATCGGTATATTCACCTGAACCAATATCGGTCAGTTCGATCTGAACATTGATCTTATCCTTAATATACTCATTGATAGCATCCTGAACCTTCTTTACCTGCTCAGAATCTGGATTTGCCAGATTGAAGCATGCTCTTGTAACTTTGATTGTTACTGGCTCACTATCGCTTGCAAAAGCGGTGCCTGCGAAACAACTGGTTGCCATAGCTGCTGCCATTGATACTGCAAAAAGTTTTCTTTTCATAATAAGTGTCCTCCTTAATAATGTTTGGTTTTATTTGGTTTTTATTTGTTTTCATCCACATAATAAATATCTGTGGAAAATGCCCTTTACTTATTGACTTTGTCAGCCCTTTACAGAACCAACTGTAAGTCCCTTTACAAAATACTTCTGGAAGAATGGATAAATTACCATAATCGGTCCGATTACGACAATAACTGTTGCCATCGTTGCAGAGTACTGTGGAATTGTTCCTCCCATAGCTGCCTTAACAGAAGCCGGAACATTGGAGTTATTTAACAAAAACTCGATACTCTTCTGAATATTGATCAAAAGTAACTGCAATGGCTTTTTGCGATCACTTGTAATATACAAAAGTGCATTCTGCCAGTCATTCCAGTAAACAGTTGCCATCATAAATCCAACTGCTGCCATAGATGGCTTTAACAGTGGAAGTGTGATCTGGAAGAAAGTTCGATACTCACCGGCACCGTCAATCTTAGCCGCCTCCATAAGCTCACCAGGAATACTGTTTGCGATGTATGTTCGGAGAATAATAACATTCATCGTCGATACACAAAGCGGTAAGATCAGAAGTGCAATATTATCCTTTAATCCATACATAGATGTATAAATTACATAGCAGGATAACTGTCCACCAGAAAACAGCATTGGAATCAGCAGGTATACAGATAAGAACTTACCAAGCATGAAATCCTTACGGCTTATTGAATAAGCAAACATTGCCATGATCAGAAGTCCAACTAAGGTTCCAAAAACTGTAATGAAAATCGTGACACCATAAGAGGTTGCCAACTGCTTGCCATATCTAAGCACGGCATTGATACCATCAAGTGACCACTTCTTTGGAATAAATGAGAAACCATTCTGTACGATTGTCTTCTCATCTGAAAATGCTGCCACAAATACAAGCACGATCGGCAGTGCACAGAATAAAGTGTACAATACCAAGAAAAATAACAATATGTACTGACCGAGTGTTTTATGCTCTCTTCTGGAAGGAGCAAGGTCAAGATTTTTTTTCTTTTTCATCTACATTTCCTCCCTTCATTAGAACAGTGCATTTTCCGGCGCAATCTTACGAACAGCACCATTTGCAAGCAGCATCATCAATAAACCAATTACTGACTGGAAGAATGTAGTTGCTGCAACAAAGCCGAAGTTCGAATTCTTAAAGATCGCATTCAATACATAAGAATCAATAACCTGTGTTGTAGAATACAGCTGTCCGCTGTTTCTAGTTACCTGATAGAAAAGACCTGTATCAGATCTCATGATGTTTCCTACTGAAAGAAGAAGCATAACCGTAATCATTGGAACAAGACTTGGAATCGTGATGTTCACGATCTGCTGCCAACGATTTGCACCATCAATCTCTGCTGCCTCATATAATGAGGAATCAATACCTGCAAGTACTGACATATAAAGTACTGAACCGTAACCTACGCTGTTCCACATCTTAACTATGGTTAAAATCACCGGCCAATAACTTGCTGTTGTATAATAGCGAACACGTGCATTAAACAGATTGTTTAAGATACCAGTATCTGTGCTGATAAATGCATATACGATAAATTGTACAGCTGCATAAGAAATGAATACTGGAATAATCATAATCGTCTGCATTGTCTTTGCACACTTTTTAAATACACACTGGTCAATTGCAATTGCAAGCACTACATTTAGTACTGTTCCGAGTCCCGTGAAGATTACATAATAGAATAATGTATTCTTCGTCATTGACAGGAATGTTGACTTTGATGCAATCAGGAACTTGAAGTTGTCGAGGCCATTCCACGGACTGCCCCAGATTCCCTTCGTGTAATCATATGACTTGAATGCCATTACCAGACCACCCATCGGGATGTAGGCAAAGAACAGCAATACAAGAAATGCCGGCAGAGCCATCACGATATGGGCTCTGTGTTTCCATGTGTTATGAAGAAAATTTTTCATCCCTTTCTCACTCCTTTTCCGTAATCTCCGTATCTTTCCCTCTCGCAAATTACTTAATCGTTTTCATACTTGAACTATACAACACTTTGAACCAAAATGCAATACCTTTTTTGAAATTTTTATATATTTTTTTCTACTTTTTCTGCTTTGTTTCGCTATGAGTTGTGTCGGTATTGTACAAATTGTCGCTTTTGTGTATAAAAAAAGAGTTCTTTCAGCAAACGCTTTCCGAACTCTTTTCGTTTTTCGAAACAAACCAGCTTGGTTTCTTAACCCTTTTTGTTTCCATTAATTACTCATTTTCGTTAAGGCATCGAACCGATGCTCCCGGCATTACCACACCAGCTTTAACAATCATCTCAACAAGCGCACTCTTTGGCCGCTCAATCTGATCTACAATTGCCTGTGCTGCTGCCTTTCCTATGCCAGACATATCCTGTGCATATGTCGTAAGCTTTGGCTGGAACTGCTGAATCAACGAGATTCCGTCATAGCCCGCCACTGAAATATCTGCTGGCACAGACAATCCTGCCTCACGAATCATAGCTATTCCGCCGATTGCCGTATAATCATCAGGATACAGAATGCAAGTAGGCGGATTTTTCAGTGCAAGAAGCTTCTTCGTTGCCTCTGCACTTGCCTCTCCCTCAAGATATGGTGCCTCTGGCACATATTCATCCGGCACTGGCAGTCCATGTTCCTCCATAGTGCGATAAAAACTTGCCAAGCGCACCTTGGTAACACTGTTTTGCTGACCATGTATGTACGCAATTTTTTTATGTCCCATACTGATTACATATTCCGTCAGTTCTCTAACACCCTTTATATTGTCCGACACAACTGCCGGGCAATTATTAAAAACGTGGTCAATTGTCACTACCGGAATATCACTTTCTACCAGTTCAACTACCTCTTCTTTTGTAAAATCTACGTTTGCAATAACAACGCCGTCAACGTTACGGTAACGACAATGCTCCAGATATGACATTTCTCGACCACCTACATTCTTATTGATAAAAGTAATATCATATCCAAGATTTTCCACCTCCGTCTTTAAGCTCTCCAAAACCGGTGCAAAATACGGATGTGTCAGACCACTATGATAGTCGTCAATAAACAAGACGCCTATATTGTGAGTCATTTTTGTCTTCAATGCCCTCGCCGCCATATTTGGCAGATAGCCCATCTCATTCGCTTTCTGGCGGATCATCGCTTTTCTCTTTTCGCTGATGTCATCCAGATCGTTCAGTGCCTTGCTGACCGTTGACGCTGACACGCCACAGGCCGCTGCAATATCTTTTAACGAAACCATCGTCACTTCACCCGCCCTTCCTCAATCGTTTAAGTACTTTCAATATAACCTCATTTTTCTTCATTGTCAATCATACAACATATTTCTTTCCCACTTTTTGTTACATTTCCCCATTTATTCCTCCACTTTATTGTATAATAGTTACATGTGTTTTTGTCTTAAGTTAGAAACTCTTCCGCTATCTGTTTTCTGCGCATCTGATCATTTTCTATCCATTCATCTAATGTAAGCGGCGCATAATCTGAAAAAGCGCAAAAACAGTTAATCATGCAGCACGGAATCGTTTTTTCTTTTCCTTCAAAATCAAGAAAAGATGTTTGCTTTGTTATTCGGATAAAACGATCTATAAGAAGCTCATCTCTTGTGTCATGTACATGTCCATATAACATATATGTCTTTGGCTCCCCCTTCTCATTTAGCCGATACTGACCATTATAGCACATAACAGGATAATGACTCAATATAACTTTTCGCCCATTATCATGAATTTCTTTATATGGCTCTATCCATTCAAACAAATTTTTATCAAATCGACGGTACTTCAGATAGCGATCATGATTTCCTTCAATCAGGTACTTTTTTCCATTTAGCTTTTTAAGCAATAAATTTGTCTGCATCGCATCACCAAATGAAAAATCGCCTAGAATCACCGTCTCATCACAGCTACGCACTTTTTCATTCCAGCGCTGTATCATATACTCATTCATCTGCTCTGCTGATGCAAATCCTCTCTTGTCCATCTTTGTATTCAGTGCCTCATGATAAAAATGGCAGTCTGCTATATAAAAACGCATAGTTATATCCTTTCCTAATTATATTTCTTTTTTTATACAAGCCATACACCTCACAGCTATATTAACGTTTTCTCCCTCGATACTGTCTGGGCGTACATCCAAATTCTTTTAAAAAGAAACGTCCTAAATGTGACGGACTGTCAAATCCGGTCTCAAGCGCGATCTGAGTCACGCTTTTATCAGCTGATAACAACTGCCGACTAGCTTCCTCTAGGCGAAACTGAATCAAATATTCCATTGGGCTGACCTTTAAGACACGCCTAAAGCAGCGGCACAGCTCACTTTTGCTTATAGCAACCACCTGTGCTACATCTTCAAGGCTGACCTTACATGAAAAATTTTGCTGCATATATGTCATTGCTTCCTTAATTCGTGCCAAGTCTCGTTCCTCTTTTGGCTGTATCTGCCGCGCCGCGCTTATTCCCTTCTCTACGAGACTTGCCCACAAGAGACAGAGGCAGCCTTTCACCGCCATTTCATATCCAGTTTCTTTTTTTCTGTACTGCTCTGCCATTTTTCTTAAAAGCTGTGATTCTTCTTTGCTTAGTACAAGTCCGTCAGTCTTTGCCAAAAGCAGCGGTGCCACGCACTCCCTATATGCACGCGAAAGCCGATCAGATTCTGCTAATTTCCATGAACAGACAAAAGAATCAATCACATGTATGTCTGACTCGTTATTTATCAATTCACGTCTTTTTTCATCTACTGGAACAAGGCGGTGAAGCATTCCCGTATTAATAAAAATACTCTCCCCTGGTTTTAACACAAATTCGCTAGTTCCTACCTGCACGAGAATCGTTCCCTTTA
>CAUCWU010000122.1 GCA_958446555.1 uncultured Lachnospiraceae bacterium
TGATGATTTTCACCAAGCATGATGGAATTGATCAGAAGATTTTAAAGCAGACTGGACGTGGTGTGACCGAATGGACTGGCATTGGTGCTTATACAAAAGAAGAGACAAAGATTTTGATTTGCTGCATCAATAAATACGAGCAAGCAGAATTTATTGACATTATTCATAGTATTGACCCTAATGCATTCGTAATTGCCGATGAGGGCGTTTCGGTCATGTCGGGCAACTTTGAGAAGCGTCTGTAGCAGAATAAATTTTCAACAAAAATGATATGGCTTTTCTGTGAATAAGTTGTATAAAACATAGAAAAGCATGTCGCCTATTGGCGAATACGCAAAAAAATGGTAGTATAAAGATATGTAACATCACGTACGGCGATGTACTAAAAATACGCTCTTACTATGCCCATTTTGGGGATAGGGAGCAAAAGGAGGAAACATAGATATGACAATTAGTGAGCAGTTTAAAGAGTATGGCGTTGTTCCGGTCGTAGTACTGAACGATGCAAAGGATGCACTGCCGTTAGCAAAGGCTTTAGTAGAGGGTGGTCTGGCATGCGCAGAGGTTACTTTCCGTACCGATGCAGCTGAGGAGTCCATTCGTTTGATGAGCGAAGCTTATCCGGATATGTTAGTTGGTGCTGGTACCGTTCTGACCATCGATCAGGTTGATCGTGCAGTTAAGGCAGGTGCTAAGTTCATCGTTAGCCCAGGATTTGATCCAGAGATCGTTGATTACTGTCTGGAGAAGGAGATCCCGGTATTCCCAGGATGCATCACTCCATCAGAGGTTGCACAGGCTGTTAAGCGTGGTCTGAAGGTTGTTAAGTTCTTCCCGGCAGAGCAGGCTGGTGGCGTTGCAATGATCAAGGCTATGGCAGCTCCGTACACCATGATTAAGTTCATGCCGACCGGTGGAATCAACACCAAGAATCTGGCAGATTACTTAAGCTGTGACAAGATTCTTTGCTGCGGCGGAAGCTGGATGGTAAAGGGCGACATGATCAAGGCTGGCGAGTTCGATAAGATCTGCGCTATGACCAAGGAAGCTGTTGCAAAGGTTAAGGAAATTAGAGGCTAAAAACTTTTTGACCCTAACATCATTTATTTTATAGAAAAGAAAGGTATGGTTCACAGAAAATGAATTTAAATTTAAGACCAGCAAGCGAGTGCAAGTTTGATGCAGTATCCCTGGGCGAGGTTATGCTTCGTCTTGATCCGGGTGAGGGCAGAATCCGTACTGCAAGATCCTTCCGTGCATGGGAAGGCGGCGGAGAGTACAACGTTATCCGTGGTTTAAGAAAGTGCTTCAAGATGAATACCGCTGTTATCACTGCATTTGCTGATAACGAGGTTGGTATGCTGATGGAAGACTTCATCTGCCAGGGTGGTGTTGATACTTCCCTGATCAAGTGGATGAAGACTGACGGTATCGGTCGTATCTGCCGTAACGGTTTAAACTTCACTGAGAGAGGCTACGGAATCCGTGGTGCAGTTGGATGCTCTGACCGTGCAAATACTGCTATTTCCAAGGCTACTCCAGAGGATTTCGATTTCGAGTACATCTTCGGAACCCTGGGTGTTCGTTGGTTACATACCGGCGGTATCTACGCTGCACTGTCTGAGCAGTCCTGCGAGACCGTTTTAGCTGCAATCAAGACCGCTAAGAAGTACGGAACCATCGTATCCTACGACTTAAACTATCGTCCATCCATGTGGAGCGCAATCGGCGGACAGGCTAAGGCTCAGGAAGTAAACAAGGAGATCGCTAAGTACGTTGACGTTATGATCGGTAACGAGGAAGACTTCACCGCTTGCCTTGGCTTCGAGATCGAGGGCAACGATGCAAACTTAAAGACTCTGAACCTTGACGGATACAAGAAGATGATCAATGAGGCTGCTAAGACTTACCCGAACTTCAAGGCTGTAGCTACAACTCTTCGTCAGGTTAAGACTGCAACTGTTAACGATTGGAGCGCAATCTGCTGGGCAGACGGTGAGATCTACAAGGCTAAGGATTACAACGGTCTTGAGATCATGGACCGTGTAGGCGGCGGCGATTCCTTCGCATCTGGTCTGATCTACGGTTTAATGACTACTGAGAATGCTGAGATGGCTGTTAACTATGGTGCAGCACACGGCGCACTGGCTATGACAACCCCTGGTGATACTACTATGGCAAGCAAGAAGGAAGTAGAGGCTATCATGGGCGGAGCTGGAGCTCGTGTACAGAGATAATTAGGAGTTATCAATAATCCTATAAAATAAAATTTTCCCCTCGTAGTGGTGTGTAAACATCATTTCGGGGGGATTTTTGTATAAATTAGCATTTTCTGACGAATACTGTGAATGTAATACAAGGTCAGAGAAAATAGCTGACTGCGTTGATAAATTACAATGATTTCACAGGAGGAAAGCATGATGATGAATGACCAAACGGCAAAGCTTTTAAAAGAGTGTAATGTAGGCTGCAAGATGGCACTTCAAAGTATGACGCAGGTAGAAGATTATCTTGAGGACAGTGAGCTAGAGCGTGTCGTAGAAGATTATCGAAGAGAGCATGAGCGAGTAGAGAAGGAAACATCGCGTCTTTTAACGGAGGCAGGTGCATCAGAGAAGGATCCAAGTCCTGTGGCATCTGCATCTTCATGGATTACAACAGAGATGCGGCTTATGATGAAGGGAGATTGTCATCAGGTAGCAAAGCTGATGATGAATGGATGCAACATGGGGATTCAAAGCATTGCAAAGTGCCAGAATGAGTGTAAGGATGCAAGCTGGGAAGCCAGACAGATTGCAGAAGGTTTGATACACACTGAAGAAGATTTTATGGGAAGGATGAAGGAGTTTCTGTAACCTAGACGGGGCGCTTATGCGCCCTCATTAAAATCACGTGTCGCATCAAATCATCATAAATTATTAGGGCAATATTTTCTAGTTGCATATCAACACCTAAATCGCTATAATGAGGGAAAATACATAAAGAAAGTAGAGGAAGACATGAGAAGTATAAAGAAATGGTCATTTACGCATGTTATGGTATTTGGCTTTCTGGTGCTGATACTTGTAGGTGCATGCATTTTAATGCTGGCTATATGCAATGCCAATGGAAAGTGGCTCAATTTTCCAGATGCACTGTTTACATCATGCACCTGTGTCTGTGTGACAGGACTAGTAACTGTTGTCCCAGCGTTTCAGTTTACATTTCTGGGAAAGCTGGTCATGTTGTTTTTGATTCAAGTCGGAGGTTGGGGCGTTATTGTCTGTGTGACGTATGTGCTTGTTCTTATGAAAGTCAAACTCACCATTCAGGAACGTGTGATGCTGCAAAATTATTTTAACCGCGATAGTATGCGTGGTCTTGTCGGAATACTGCAATATGTTGTAAAGGGATCACTTGTGGTAGAAGGCATTGGTGCATTAGGATATGCATGTCGCTTTATTCCGCAGTTTGGACTGCTTCGCGGTGTATGGTATGCAGTTTTTCACTCAATATCAGCATTTTGTAATGCAGGAGTAGATTTACTAGGCGATTCCAGTCTTGCGATGTATGCAGATGATGTACTGATAAATACAGTTACAGCTTTTTTAATTATAGCAGGCGGACTTGGCTTTATGGTATGGAGAGAACTGGCTGCTTTTATAAAAAAGGTAGCTAAGAAGGAGACAAAAATCAGACAAGGTCTGAAAAAGCTTTCTCTTAATACAAAGGTAGTGCTTTTAATGACAATCAGTTTGTTAATGGGTGGAACTTTATTTTTCTTCATCGTAGAATATAATAATCCAAATACATTAGGGTCTATGGGCTTTTTCCAAAAGTTGATGGCATCATTCTTCCAGTCAGTAACAACAAGAACGGCAGGATTTTTTACTGTGCCGCAGGATCAGTTTAGAGAGGTTTCGAGGCTGTTTAGCTGTCTTTTGATGTATATTGGAGGCTCTCCTGTAGGAACAGCAGGAGGTGTGAAAACAGTTACAGTAGCTGTTGTGCTGCTTAGCTGTGGTTCTATTCTGGCAGGTCATGAAGATACAGAGTGCTTTAGGCGCCGTATTCCAATGAATATTGTGCGAACAGCATTGTCAGTATGCATCGGAGGTGTTTTGCTTGTGTTTGTTGGAAGTCTTGCATTAATGGTTTCAGAGCCAGAGGCAACAGCAATGCAGGCTGCTTATGAGGTAGTATCTGCAACAGCGACAGTAGGTCTGACAGCGGGGCTTACTCCGAAACTTCACTTGGCTGGAAAATATATTATTATTGTGCTTATGTATATGGGACGAATCGGACCTATTACAATTCCGCTTATGATTGCAGGAAGCATTAAGAGAAGAAATGAAAAGAGAAAACTGCCAGAAGAGCATATCATGGTAGGATAATAGTATTTTAAATGCGAGCTTATAAAAGCAGAAGGGAAAATCATGAAAAAACAGCAGTATATTGTATTTGGTTTAAATCGTTTTGGCACAAGCGTAGCGAGAACACTGGCAGCAGCTGGAAATGAAGTTGTGGCAGTAGATCAGGATGCAGACCGTGTGGCACAGATTGCTGATGAGGTTAGCTATGCAGTGCAGGTTGATGTGGCAGATGAGGATGCCATGAGTGGTCTTGGAATGGAGCATATGGACGGCGCAGTCATTGCCGTTAGCAGCAACATGGAAGCAAGCATTGTGATTGCAATGAAATGTAAGGAGTATAACATTCCGCAGATTATTGCAACTGGAAAAAACGAAGTGCATGGAAGGGTTTTGAAAAAACTTGGTGTCACAAGAGTCGTATTTCCAGAAGTGGAGATGGGCGCGCGAGTTGGAAAATATCTTACGGCGCGTGATTTTTCAGACTGGATTAATCTGTCAAATGATTATAGTATGGTCGAAATGGCAATTCCGGCAGCGTGGGTAGGAAAGACTCTTCGTGAGCTTGATCTTAGAAATAAATATGGAATGAACATTGCAGGTATTCGCATTAATAATCACATGAATTTGCAGTTTTCACCAGATGAGAAGCTAAAAAAAGATATGCAGATGTATGTCATTGGAAAGGACAATGATCTGCAGCATTTCAATGGTTAAGATGTGACAGATTTGTTTTTTTGACATATATTCCTATTTTTACACAGAAAACTTCTATATATTACTCAATTTACAGATTAGCCTGCGAATGATATACTTTTCTTGAAAAAAGAAAAGGGAGGTATCTGTTGTGAAAACATCATACAGATTATCGGAGGCAGCTTTTCGTCTTGATGGAAAGATGCCGCTGAAGCAGGCAATCCCGCTTGGCTTACAGCATGTGCTGGCTATGTTTGTGGGAAACTTAACGCCGCTTTTGATCATCACTGGCGCATGTGGAATTGCAGGCGGTGAGTTTGCAGATTTACAGCTGCAGCTTTTACAGAATGCAATGCTGGTAGCAGGAATTGTTACTTTAGTTCAGCTGTTTGCTATCGGACCGGTCGGAGGAAAGGTTCCGATTATTATGGGTACATCTTCTGGTTTTATCGGAGTATTCAACTCCGTTGCTGCAACTATGGGCGGAGGCGTTCTTGCCTATGGTGCCATTATGGGAGCATCCATAATCGGTGGTTTGTTTGAGACTGTTCTTGGTTTCTTCTTAAAGCCACTTCGTAAATTCTTCCCATCCGTAGTGACAGGTACAGTTGTTATGTCCATCGGTCTTAGCTTGATTTCAGTCGGCATCAATTCATTTGGCGGTGGAAATACAGCAAAAGACTTTGGTTCCATGGAAAATCTGCTTTTAGCATTGTTTGTTCTTGTAATGATTCTTGTTTTCAAGCATGCGACAAAGGGCTTTGCAAGCTTTTCTGCAATTTTACTTGGAATTATCTGTGGTTATGTAGCAGCATTTATCATGGGTTTTGTACTTCCGACAACAGGTGTTACAGCAGATGGTGTTGAGTATACAAAGGCATGGGTATTAAATTGGCAGAAGGTAGCAGACGCGTCTTGGTTTGCAATTCCGACATTGATGCCGGTAAAGCCAGTATTTGATCTGCGTGCGATCCTCCCAGTGTTGATTATGTTTGTCGTAACAGCAGTTGAGACTGTTGGTGATATCTCTGGCGTTATGGAAGGTGGTCTTGGCCGTGAAGCTACCGATTCAGAGCTTTCAGGCGGTGTTATGTGTGATGGTCTTGGATCTTCCTTTGCAGCACTGTTTGGTGTGCTTCCGAATACCTCCTTTTCACAGAACGTTGGTCTTGTAAGCATGACAAAGATTGTAAACCGTTTTGCATTGTCAACAGGTGCTATTTTCCTGATTCTTTGCGGACTCTGTCCAAAGCTTGGTGCAATCGTTTCAATTATGCCGCAGTCAGTTTTAGGCGGTGCAGCAGTTATGATGTTCTCATCAATTGTAATTAGCGGTATTCAGCTGATCACAAAGGAGCCATTGACAGCAAGAAATCTTTCTATCGTTTCTGTTGCTCTTGGTGTTGGCTATGGTATGGGTGCAAATGCAAGCATCTTAAATCAGGCACCACAGGCAGTTCAGCTGATCTTTGGCGGTTCAGGAATCGTTCCGGCAGCACTTGTTGCTATTGTATTAAATATTCTTCTTCCTAAGGAAAAGAAAGAGGATGCAGCAGCGTAAGCAAAGATCACATAAGCTGATATTTGAAGCGATTAAGAAGTATAAGCAAATCTTTTTGTGTATCAATATCTTTTAGTTCATATTCATCCCAAACGGGTACTAATTGTATCCGTTCGGGATATTTTTTTGCAACAAAACCACCGCCCTTTCCCTCAGGCAGAGAAAAAAGTTCAGAAAATGCCCAGCTTGGAAAAAGAACAGGGGCACCAGGAGTGTTTTGAAAGGCAGGACGAATAATTTTTTTGTTGTCAACTAAAAAAGCATCAATAAGGTTAATTATAGTTTTGCGGCTAAGAAGCGGCTGATCGCCAGGACAAAACAGGCATCCACTTATATCACCATTAAGCGTAATCTCGTCCAAGCCCAGACGTATGGTATCATTTCTAAAGGGCTTATCATGCAAAATAACAGGAACATTTTGAGCATGGCACAGCGAAGCAACATCTGCATGGCGTGTCACAACAACGCGGTGCGAAAAAAGACCATCCGTAACAGTAAGTGCGCGGCATATCAGGGGCTGCCCATCAAAATCAGCCATCAGCTTGTTGCCGCCAAAACGCTTTCCAAGCCCAGACGCCATAATGACACAGCCAAGATGTGGGGTA
>CAUCWU010000123.1 GCA_958446555.1 uncultured Lachnospiraceae bacterium
AATTGTGGTGCTTGTACTATTAGTTCTTATTTTTGCGGGACTTTGTGTGTTCTATTTTGGATTAAAACATTATCTTGGCAAAACGAACTATGTTGATGATAATGACGTTACAATTAACTATGATCTGTTAACGGCAGACAATGATGATGTGGAAGGTTTCACAGAGATGGAGACGTTGGATGCGCAGGCGGCATCTGTTTTTGCAAACCAAATCAAAGTCGGAGAAAATATTAATATTGCATCCGATGGAGATGTTTACAACATTCTATTGATTGGTTCTGATAGTAGAAATAATTGGTATGGAAATTCCGATTCCATGATTTTGGCTTCAATTAATTCAAAGACGAAGACTATTTATATGACGAGCTTCATGCGTGATTTGTATGCAAACATTCCAAATGTTGGTATTCGAAAGCTCAATAGTGCGTATGCGCTTGGTGGAGGACCGTTACTTGTCTCAACAATTGAGAGCAATTATCGAATTGATATTGATAACTACGCGTCAGTTGATTTTGGATCAATGGCTCATATCATTGATCTGGTCGGTGGTGTAGATTTGGAGGTCTCAACACAGGAGGCTGACTATGTCAATATGTATCTGGATGAGCAGTGTGCACTTCAGGGCTTAAATGCAGCAGATTATTACATTACTGGCGGTGGTCTCACTCACTTGAATGGAAATCAGGCAGTAGGATTTGCCAGAATTCGTTATACCAGCCGTGGAAATGAGCATTCTGATTACGGCCGTACCTCAAGACAGAGAGAAATTTTGGTACAGTTGATGCAGAAAGCACGTTCACTGGATGCGACAACCTTACTTGCAGTAGTAAATGATATGCTTCCACTGATTACACATAACATTGATACAGCAACCTTGACTAGCTTGATTGCAAATGCAGCTTCCTATGTCAATTATGATATTCAGACAGATCGTATTCCGTACGATGGTCTGTACTCGAACTTAGGTGAAGAATTGGTGCCAGACTTTGAGGCAACCATCAATCGTTTGCACCAGACAATTTATGGAAATTAATGAGTGAATAAGGATTTCGTCCTGTCAGAAATGGCAGGGCGAAATTTTTTGCAAAAAAATGAAAAAAGTGCTTGACAGATTTTAAAAGTGTGTTATACTCTTTATAGAACAAATGAAACACACATAACTCGAAGCCACAAGGTAATGTTCTCATGGAGACATCGAAGAGCAGATTTGCGAAGCGATCTCATGCAGTGGCAGATAGGAGGGGCTATGAATATTAATAAATTTACACAGAAATCAATGCAGGCTGTTCAGGATTGTGAAAAGCTTGCTTATCAATATGGAAATCAAGAGATCGATCAGGAGCACTTGATCGTCGCTCTGTTACATCAGGAGGACAGCCTGTTTGCTAAGTTGATTACCAAGATGGATATTCAGCTTGAGTATTTTGACAACAGCGCTGTTCAGACTTTGGAGAAGAAAACAAAAGTATCTGGTGGAAACGGACAGCTCTATGTTAGCAATGCGCTGAATAAGGTTCTTGTCAGTGCAGAGGATGAGGCAAAGGCAATGGGAGATGAGTATGTCTCAGTTGAGCATCTTGTTCTTTCACTGATTCGTTATCCGAATCCAGCTGTTAAGGAATTGTTCCGCGAGTTTGGTATCACCAGAGAGCGTTTCCTTCAGGTATTGTCCACGATCAGAGGAAATCAGAGAGTAACATCCGATAATCCAGAGGCTACTTATGATACACTGAATAAGTATGGTAGTGATCTTGTTGAGAAGGCAAGAGATCATAAGCTAGATCCAGTGATTGGTCGAGACAGTGAGATTCGAAATGTCGTTCGTATTCTTTCTCGTAAGACAAAGAATAACCCGGTTCTAATCGGTGAACCTGGTGTTGGTAAAACAGCAGTTGTAGAGGGACTTGCACAGCGTATTGTTCGCTGTGATGTTCCAGAAGGTTTGAAGGATAAGAAGATTTTCTCACTGGATATGGGTGCACTGGTAGCAGGTGCGAAGTACAGAGGTGAGTTTGAGGAGCGTCTGAAGGCTGTACTTGATGAGGTCAAAAAGAGTGAGGGGAAAATCATTCTCTTTATTGATGAACTTCATCTGATTGTTGGTGCTGGTAAGACAGACGGTGCAATGGATGCCGGCAACATGTTAAAGCCAATGCTTGCAAGAGGAGAGCTCCACTGTATTGGTGCAACGACACTGGATGAGTATCGAAAGTATATTGAGAAGGATCCAGCATTGGAGCGTCGTTTCCAGCCAGTTTTGGTTGACGAGCCGACTGTTGAGGATACGATCTCAATCCTACGAGGTCTGAAGGATCGTTATGAGGTTTATCACGGCGTAAAGATCACCGATGCGGCTCTTGTTACAGCGGCAACTCTTTCCAACCGTTATATCTCAGATCGTTTTCTTCCAGATAAGGCAATCGATTTGGTTGATGAGGCATGTGCATTGGTTAAAACTGAGATGGATTCCATGCCAGCTGAGATGGATGAGTTAAGCCGTAAGATCATGCAGCTTGAGATCGAGGAGGCAGCTCTTAAGAAGGAGACCGATCATCTGTCACAGGAGCGTCTTGAGGCATTAAAGCAGGAGCTTTCCAGTCTGCGTGAGCAGTTTGCAGGCATGAAGGCACAGTGGGACAACGAGAAAAAGTCGGTTGACCATCTGAGCAAGCTTCGTGAGGAGATTGAGCAGGTTCATCAGCAGATTGCACAGGCACAGCAGCAGTATGATTTGAATAAGGCTGCCGAGCTTCAGTATGGCAAGCTGCCACAGTTAGAGAAGCAGCTTGCAGCAGAGGAAGAGTCTGTAAAGTCAAAGGATCTTTCTCTTGTTCATGAGGCTGTTACCGATGATGAAATTTGTAGAATTATTTCAAAATGGACCGGCATCCCGGTTGCCAGATTGACCGAGGGAGAGAGGGAGAAGACACTTCATCTTGCAGATGAACTCCACAAGAGAGTTGTCGGCCAGGATGAGGCAGTGGAAAAGGTTACAGAAGCAATCCTTCGTTCCAAGGCTGGAATTAAAGATCCGTCAAAGCCAATCGGTTCGTTCCTCTTCCTTGGACCTACCGGTGTTGGTAAGACAGAGCTTGCAAAGGCACTGGCACAGAATCTGTTCGATGATGAGAATAATATGGTTCGTATCGATATGTCGGAATATATGGAGAAACATTCGGTATCTCGTCTGATCGGAGCGCCTCCGGGATATGTTGGATACGATGAGGGCGGTCAGCTGACTGAGGCAGTACGTCGTAAACCGTACAGTGTTGTACTGTTCGATGAGGTTGAAAAGGCTCATCCAGATGTATTTAACATTTTGCTTCAGGTATTAGATGATGGTCGAATCACGGATTCTCAGGGTCGTACCGTTGACTTTAAGAATACAATCTTGATCATGACCTCTAACATTGGTTCTTCTTATCTTCTGGATGGAATCGATGAGCAGGGCAATATTAAGCCAGAAGCAGAGTCAGCAGTTATGAATGATCTTCGTGGTCACTTCCGTCCAGAGTTTTTGAACCGTCTTGATGAGATCATTCTGTTCAAGCCGTTAACTAAGGACAACATTGGCAACATCATTCATCTGATGGTAGCCGATGTGAACAAGCGTCTGGAAGACCGTGAACTGTCCATTTCTCTTACAACAGATGCAGAGCATTATATTGTAGAGCATGGCTACGATCCAGTATACGGTGCAAGACCGCTGAAGCGTTACCTGCAGAAGAATGTAGAGACACTTGCAGCGAGAATCATTCTTTCTGGCGAGGTTCACGCACAGGATGTCATTGAGATTGATACTGGCGACGATGGACTGAAGGCAAGAGTGATCCATAAGTGAGCCATGCAATAGTTCTTGCATTTTTCTTTGATTGATAGTATAGTTTAAGAGGTATCTTCTTTGGAGAGGATACCTCTTTTTTCAATATGATGTGGGTGAAAAATGATCATGCTTGTTGCATGATATATTTGGAGCTAGGCATCAATGAAACAAAAAACAGAGGATATGAGAGGCGAAATAACATGAAAATCAGCGAATTGCTTCAGCGCATTGACTATACAGTACTGCAGGGAGATCTTTCAAATGAAGTGACTGGTATCTGTCATGATAACCGTGTACTTCAGGAAAATGACGCATTTATCTGCATCGCAGGTGCCCGTTTTGATACCCATACAATGGCGAAAGAGTTAGCGAAAAAAGCGGCTCTTCTTGTTGTAGAAAAGCCAGTTGAGTTGGATGAGGATTGCAAGACGGCAGTGGTTCAGGTCGCATCAACAAGAGAAGTTGTAGCAGCACTTGCAGCAGCCTTTTACGGATATCCATCCGAAAAGATGGTTTGCATCGGAATCACTGGATCAAAGGGAAAGACAACCTGTACCCATATGATGGCCGATATTTTGCGATCAGCAGGATATCTGACTGGAACAATCGGTACAAATGGTGCCATTTTACCGGCGGGACGTGACTGTGCAGTTTGGGGATCCGACAAGTATAGCTGTGCACCATGCAATGAGACACCAGGATATGACTGCTATGAACTAAATAATACAACACCAGATCCAATGGAATTACAGATGTATCTGGCAATGATGGCAAAGGCAGGCTGTACACATGTCGTTTTGGAGGTTTCTTCACAGGGAATGAAGCAAAAGCGCGTGGCAACAGTTGATTTTGCCTATGCTGTGTGGACCAATATTGAGACAGGAGATCATATTGGACCGAATGAGCATAAGGATTTCGAGGAATATCTGTACTGTAAGGCGATGTTGTTAAATCAGAGTCGTCGTGCCTATGTCAACTGCGATGATCGTCATTTGGATGCATTTATGAAGTATGTAACACTAAGTGATGGATCTGACGGACGAACAAAGCAGGTATTTTACTATGGAGAAGGCGACAAAGCCGACTATCGCCTCGGAGATTTAAAGAAGAGTGAAAATGGTGTGTTACAGGCACCAGGTATTGAATTTACGGTGAGCGGTGCATTAAATGCAGCGATTCAGGTAAATTTGCCAGGTGACTTTAATATGTACAATGCAGCGGCAGCAGTTGCGATTGCTCACGACATGGGAATTTCAACTGATATCATGAATAAGGGCCTCACTCATTTAAAGATTCGCGGACGCTTTGATATTGTATTCAACAATGGCCATTTTGCGGTATGCGTTGATTTTGCTCATAATGGATATAGCACAAGAAATCATCTGGAAGCATTGAGAGAATATCACCCAAAGAGAATTGTATGCGTATTTGGAGCAGATGGAAATCGTTCAAAGTATCGCCGCTATGAGATGGGAGAGGCAAGCGCACTTCTTGCTGATTTAAGTATTGTCACAGCAGGACATAACCGCTACGAGACATTTGATCAGATTTTTGCTGATATCAAGATTGGAATTGATAAGGCACAGAAGGAAAAGGAAGAGCCAATTTCCTATCTTGTGATTCCGAACCGAAAAGAGGCAATTCGCTATGCAATTGAACATGCAGAGGAAGGTGATATGATCACGATTCTTGGTCTTGGACATGAGAGCTATCAGGAGGAGAATGGTGTGAAGACACCGCACAGTGATATTCAATTTGCAAAGCAGTGTTGCAAAGAATTAGGACTATTGCAGTGATTGCTGCAGTAGTCAAATGAGCTGAATAGACTACAAAAGCAGAAGTAGAGAAAGATTTGAGGGAGAATGATATGGACAGACAAAAGGTAAAATCATCACTAGGACTCATGTTTTGGGGAAATATTGTTGCATTGTGTGGCGTGATTCCGATCGTGGGTGTCATTGCGGTGCTTGTCGGTGGTGTTATGGAATTAGTTGCATTGATGAAATTACGAACACAAAGTGAAAAGTATAACAATGCATTCACATTTACAATTATTGGAATTATACTTAGCTTATTCACTGGTGGAGATGGACTGTGGGGAATGGCAATGCAGCTTCTTTATGGTTTGGCAACATTAGGTGCAACTTATTATGTTTGTATGGCAACTGAAGAGTGTGTAAGAGTGGTATCCTATGAAGTTGCAGAGTACTGCCATAGTGTTTGCAATTGGTATGTTGTATGCATGGTAATTTCACTTGCAATCCAGGCAGCGATGTTTGTATTTTCGATTATTCCGATCCTCGGATTCGTTGTAGCGGCAGTTGGAGTAATTGCACTTATTGTAGTGGCTATTTTTCAGCTGATTGCATCAATTCGTTTTCTGATTATGCTGTGGAAGTGCCAGGGGGTACTGTAAGAAAGAGGCGATTGGCTGTCCGGATGGATGGTGGATTGGTTACCTGGAAGTGTATGCGGGCTTCCATTTAGTTTTTGGGGAATGGATTCCCAATATTTTACGAAGACTCCTCGACAGACGAACTTGCAAGTCAAGCCTGACCGCTTCGCTTTACGGTGTTGACGTTGCAAGTGTCTGCTCGAGGAGTCTTTTTTATATCACCGTAAAAAGTCTCGTTAAAGAGAGAATAGCCGCATACGTTATGCATTTTTTAACTACACAATTAGCATGTTGATTGAAATTCAATATATCGAACAGGAACGACGCTCTGCTGAAAATATAATTTGTGTCTGGTTTTATAAGTTTGCGCAATTTTGTAGTGCGAAAGGCAAGTACACAGAAATTTTCTAGGAGATTCGCACCAGAAAAGAGAGCATATTCTGCAAAAAAAAAATTGCAAAAATAAATATATTAATGTAAAATAAGAATGATATAAGCAATAATTACAAAAAGCATCTTTAAATGAGAAGATTTTTGTAACAAAATTGCTGTCGGCCTCCTTGTGAGGCCGTGAGTTGAAATGTTACTGCATCTTTTGCATTGGTACGGATCTTTGTCGGCCTCCTTGTGAGGCCGTGAGTTGAAATGTTTCTGATGCGCGACTAAAACCTGTTGCCCCGTGTCGGCCTCCTTGTGAGGCCGTGAGTTGAAATATATAAAAATAATCTCATATAATACCATACAACCCGTCGGCCTCCTTGTGAGGCCGTGAGTTGAAATGGCTGATTCTCTGCGATTCTGAACTGGCAAATCGTCGGCCTCCTTGTGAGGCCGTGAGTTGAAATAGCATAGGCATATCCAGCTTCCCATGCTGTGCCGGAGTCGGCCTCCTTGTGAGGCCGTGAGTTGAAATGTTGAAAATATAATAATTGTCCGATGACAGTCCTAGTCGGCCTCCTTGTGAGGCCGTGAGT
>CAUCWU010000124.1 GCA_958446555.1 uncultured Lachnospiraceae bacterium
GAAAGCCTGCGTTTAATGCTAGCATCTGCAAATTAAAAGACATACCGATCATATTTGCCCCAGGCTTTTCTCCAATTGACGGTGCAGTTTCCAGATTCAGCTCAAGCTTTGGCAGTTCCTCAGTTAATCTCGGTGAACGAGAAAAATAAGGATACACAGCTGTATCTATTTTACTAACCAAATTTTCTTTTTTTGTTTCCACATGAAACTGCAGCTCATCATCTGTCTGCAAAAACACAAGATTCCCGTCCTGAGTACAAATATGGTATGGTCCTGCAATCAATGTTTTTCCTTCTTTAATACAGCCAGACTGAATACGCCAATGATCCAGCCATATTCCATTTCGGCTCCCCTCGTCCTTCACATACCATTCACCGTCCTTGCAGACGAAACTGCAATGATGACCCGAAACAACATTGCAGCTGCTTACAATATCGCAGTCCGATCTGCGGCCAAACAAAATTGGTTTTCCCTTCCATTCAATGGAAACGGCCAGACCATGCGGTCTTGGCAATACAAGTGCATATGCACCAGTCTGCCTGCACAGATACAGCACATCATCTACATTCAATGTTCCTTTGACAGAGGACATCTTATTCACCACAATGGGCGCAGGGCACTCATAGTGCCACTGTCCGCCCTTTTCAAATGCGCTTAAATAAGTTTCCTGTATCGTCTGTGATGTACCAGACAGCTCCAACAGATCATATTCCTTCATCTGTGTCTGTTGTATTACATACAATACCGCTTCCATGTTTCATTCCTCCGATCTCTCCGATTTCTTTGAGCCTTTCAGTCTTATAAGTTTTCTGCTTTAAGCCTTCTGGCTGCCTCTTTTACTTTCGGATTCTCTGGTCCGTAAACTGACTCCAAAAGCGGATATGCTTCATTTAAATACAGCAGTTCTTTTTCCCGTTCACCTAATTTACCATACACTTTTGAAAGATTGTTAGCCGCCTCTGCTGTAGCTACTGGAGACCAGTTTGCCTCTTTTGCCATCTTATATGCCTTTGTAAGGCATTCAAGTGCCTCATTTTCCTTTTCCCAATCCAAATACATTACACCAAGATTGTTGTAACAGCGCTGGATATCAAATTCATTTCCAGAATGCTTCTGCCATATTGCAATTGCCTTCTCATAATAATTCTTTGCTTCCTCGCGCTTTCCATTTTTATTAAGAGAAATTGCAAGCAAAGACATTGTATTCGCAACGATAAAGCTGTCAGGGTTCTCCAAATACTCCAGCATCTTTAGCTGCTTGCGATAGCTCTTCTCTGCTGCCTGAGGATTTCCAGTATACATATTATAGAAGGCTTCCATTACTTGATAGTCAAGCTGAAGCATCATCATACCACTCTTGTCTGCTGCCTCCTTAAGCTTTTGCGTATATTTCTCTGCCTCTTTTGTCCGCTGCAGCATCATCAAAATGTTTCCGATTACACCGCCAACATAAGATTTAGTTACATAGTTAATTGTACTTTGGCCATCGAGCAGTGCATCCGCTGCGAGCGTTTCCTCAAGCGCACTTTCCATCTGCCCTTCCATACGCGCACACTGACTCTTTAGCAGCGCAATCTCAATCTTTCTTGTAATATCAAGTTTACGCTCCTTGGCCTTCTGTGTAAGTTTTTTTGCCTCCTCAAAGCGACTTGACTCGAGCAGCAAATCCGCACCTACCAACAATAAATCAGTGTACAAAAAATCCTCCTCAGTAGACTGTATCTGCTGGCATTCAATTTCCTTCAAAACCTCCTCAATTTTAATGCTTCTGTTTCGCCCTAAAATTACAACAAGACGTTCATGCTCTTTTCCATCAAAGCTTTCACTCTGCATAAGTCTTGTGTAAAATGATTGTCCTTGCTTTCCCAATACACTATAATACTGCAAGATCTCCAATGCCAGAAGAAGAAGTACATTCCACTCTTTTGGAAGTCTCTGAGGATATGACTGAATTAGTGCTGTCACCGCTTCTGCTGCTGTCAGCTCATTCTTCCAACAATCCGGAATCATTTCAGACCACGAAAACAAACGCGTACGCTCTGACTGCTCTAACAGCCTGCTCCACTCGTTCCAAATATGAGCAAACACAGTATCACAGTCTTCTCGTTTCAGCACATGTGCAGATTTAACACACTCTGCTACAAACGGGTGCATCATCCAGCCTTCTTTTCGTTTTTCAATCCAGCCATATTCCTGCAAATGATCTAACATCTGCGCTGTATCCTGCTCACTCATCAGGCGATTTTGGATAAATTCAATGTCATAATTGCCATATGGTATTCGGCAAAATAGTGCCAGAAAACTAATTTCTTTCTTTGTTAGTCCTGCCAGTGAGTACATTCTGCGATACAAATGGTGCAGATGCTTACTCTGGTTCTGTTCATTCCAAGAAATCATCTTCTCACCTTCCGTCAGACGATCACATAGCTCTGAGATCGACCAACCACGCACTCTTGATGCCTGTCCGAGCATTCTAAGCGTCAATGTGTGCCACCACATCTGATTTTCATAAAGCTCTTCCATCTTCATTTTATCTTCTGGTGAAAGCATTCTTTTATAATTTTCACGAAAGATCAGCATACCTGCTGTCTTAGACGGTGGATTGACATGATATGTCTCAAAACCTTCCAGCGATGATAATCTCGATGTCAAAATGACAGTTCCAGGAATCAATGCTAAATCAGAAAGACTCGTATCCTCTTCAAGTGTGTTATTCATATTGTCAATAATAACTAGCAGCTTTTTCTCACCACAACGACGCAACCGCCCCAATGCTTCCTTATAATTGTTCTGTGCATCCTGAAGCTGAATGTCTGGAAAGGCTCTGGCCATGCTGACTTGCAGATTGCTCTCATACTGAATAACAGCAATGCGCTCTGCCAGCTTCTCTTTTACACAAATCTTGTAAAATTGACGAAGCAGCTCAGTTTTTCCTATACCACCAATTCCAGATAACAGATAATGACCTCCCTTTCCAAGCATTTCTCTTAAGTCAAACAGTTCTTCTTCTCTGCCAAAGAAACAGTTTCGTTCAAGCGGTTCACAGCAAATCTCGCTGTTTAAGCCTGTTAGTATCAACAATTGATCATTACTATGCGACTCTTTATTGTTCTGATACAGCTTCCATAAATTTTCCGCATCAAACTCTGGCATAGTGCGCAGCTTCGCCATTGCTGGTTCTGCCATACTATCTCCTGTCATACTGTAAAGCATCAAAATCGTCAGACACCAGCCGGCAAGAAACAAAGGTTTTTCCTCTGTCATATTAGTACTCTCATCCTTCGATTCACTATGTTCTCCCTGCAGTTTTCGGCAAAGCTCTTCAAAATACTTTCGGATTTCATTCGTAATGCAAGGATCACTCTGCCCAATCTGGCGAATATATGCTTCTATCTTTTTAGAGAATACCTCATAGCTAAACTTTCTGCTCTCCAGAAAATCCATAAACTGTCCAATCTGCAGCAGCATTGTTTTTGTGCAAACAGCCTTTGCCAGTTCTGCAGCATATTCAGCATACATATGGAGCCTGTCACTACGGTTACATATTTCAGAGAGATACCTGTTTCTGCTTCCTGTATTTCTCCATATCACTTTTCCATATTTTTCTTTTCGGAATTCAATTCGCAGCATATCCTGCCAGAATTTCAGCAGAGTCAATCCATGAAGTTCTTTCTTCTGAATTACTCCTGTCGAATAAATAGGATAATCATTTACCGTCAACAGACGATACAGATTTTTTAAAGAAAGAATATCATATTCCATATGTCCCTCCCTCAATTCGTATTGTTAAAGCATTTTTTTTGTTTATTTCTTTTAATTTCTGTGATTAGTATATCATAATCGCTTTTGACGCTCAATCCAACATGCAGTTTTCAAGGTTTTTGTTCACTTTTTTTTATTTTTTGTTCAGTAATCTTCGCTTTTATTCCCAAACACCACAAAAAAGCGGGTACCGATTCTTTTTCTTCGATACCCGCTCTCAAACTTCGATATCCATTGGACAATACCTCTTTCTTTGGCTGTCAACTCTTTTGGATTCAGGAATAAGTTTTCTTTTTGACTTTATTTGTCTTTTCTTATCCGTTTACTATGAAATTGTGCTATTAAATTTTTTCTTAATCTTGCCTGAACGTTTTTTTCTTTTTGTTCTCGTTTTGTCTGTCTGCATCTTTCTGATTCATAGACGATCTACTGATATGAATACTTTTTATTCTTTTATTCCTAAAATATTGATATCATGTTTTTCTATTGGCTTCCCGTTGACTCTTTTCTTTATCTTCGGGGTTCCTCTTAGTTGCTTTCTCGTCACAACTTAGAAATCATCCATTGCTTTTGACAGATTTGAAATTTTGTTCCATGCTGATTTTTGATTTCCTATGTTTCATTTACTTTTATTGTACTGATCATTTTGTTTTGATATCATTATAGATTCATTATCGCTTGATATCGTTATGTATCTGATCAAGTTTTATTAAGTAATGAAACGAAGCTTAACTGTACTTTGGACCGTACCTCCTTTTCTGGGTTTCCCTCCCGATTTTTTTTGGATGTTTGTTTATCTCTTTGTTGTGACTTCATTATAACCTTTCACCCCTATTTTGTCAAGTACTTTTTGAAAATATTTTTAAATTTTTCTTTATCTTTTCTTAATTGTATAAATTGTATATAATTATTCAAACAATTGTAAAATACTTTCCTTATTTTATCAGGTGTTCTTTTTTTGTTGACTGAATCTTTTCAAAAAAGAGCTTTGATGTTACAGTCAATACCATACCATCAAAACTCTTTTCACCATTTTTATCTTCGATATTATTCCCAGTTTAAGAGAATATTTTTTAATTCTTCTACGCTCTTTGCAATCTTCGTTGCACCGGCTTCTTCTAATTCCTCACGACTTCCATATCCGTACAGAACACCTATGCTGTCAATTCCCATTGCCTGTGCTCCCTTTACATCATAGCTGCGATCACCAACCATGACAGCCTCTGACAGATCTGGAATATTCATCTGCTCTAATGCATATGCGAGAACCTCTGCCTTGTCGGTTCTTCCCTCATCCATTGTTGCACCTGCCATTACCTTAATATAATCACGGATATGGAAATGCTTTAATACGATGTCGGCAAATGCCTCCGGCTTTGACGTTGCCATTGCCAGAAAATATCCTTTGTCCTGAAGCTCCTTTAACATCTCTTCAATGCCTGGATAAATCTCGTTTTCGTAGATTCCAATCGGTTGAAAATACTCACGAAATGCTACAACTGCCTCTTTTGCCTGCTCATCTGTCATACCATAGCGATCACGGTAGGTGTCTAACAACGGCGGTCCGATAAAAAATGTCAGATCATGGTAATCTGCCTCGATTCCAAAATGGGCAAGCCCTCTCGCTGCTGATTTGCAAATTCCCTCCATCGGATCGGTGAGTGTGCCGTCCAAATCAAATAAAATGTACTTTTTCATACGCTTCTAAAACACAGCTATCTGTGTCTTTTCTCCTTCCTCTCACAAAGACCTCATCTTGTGATATTTCTTAATTCTTGTAATAAACAATTAAACCTTGAATCGATATCCTACGCCCCAGATCGTCTCAATATACTGTGGCTTTGACGTATCAAACTCAATCTTTTCGCGAATCTTCTTAATATGAACGGTTACAGTCGCAATATCTCCGATGGACTCCATATCCCAAATCTTTCGAAACAGCTCGTCCTTTGTGAATACGTGATTCGGATTTTCTGCAAGGAAGGTGAGCAGATCAAATTCCTTTGTTGTGAATGCCTTTTCCTCACCATTGACCCATACACGTCTAGCTGTCTTGTCGATCTTGATTCCACGGATCTCGACAATATCATTCTGCTGTGCATTGCTGCCAACCAGTCTCTGATAGCGAGCCATATGAGCCTTGACTCTTGCCACTAGCTCACTTGGGCTAAACGGCTTTGTCATATAGTCATCTGCACCAAGTCCCAAACCTCGAATCTTATCAATATCATCCTTCTTTGCAGAAACCATGATAATCGGTGTATTCTTGTGCTCGCGAATCTTTTTGCAGATATCAAATCCGTCAATGCCTGGAAGCATCAAATCCAAAATAATTAAATTAAATTCTTCCTTTAATGCACGAGAAAGACCGCTCTCGCCGTTTGTCTCAATCTCTACCTCAAATCCTGAAAGCTCAAGATAATCTCTCTCAAGCTCTGCAATACTAATTTCATCTTCTACGATTAATATCCTTGCCATCTTTATTCCTTCCTTTCTTTTCCACGCATCTGGCTGATGTTGGATGAAGAATTCTTTGCCGGAGTTTCCTGCATAAATGCCACTTTTCCGGTCGTATTTTCCTTTGTTGCCTTGGTCTCTTTTATCTTAGACTCTTTTGCAGATTTTGTATCCTTTATTTTTGTATCTTTTGCATTTTGATTATCTGACATCTGATCGTTTGAATGTTCCACATTTTGTATTGTTTCCTGATACTTTCTTAGAACAAAGTAGACAACCGTTCCGGTTCCTTCTTTGCTGGAGGCCCATACCTTTCCACCATGGTCTTCCATAATCTTTCTGACAATCGAAAGTCCAATGCCACTGCCACCCTTCGCTGAATTTCGCGACGAATCGGTTCGATAAAAACGATCAAATATATAAGGAATATCTTTTGCTGCAATACCTTTTCCGTTGTCCTCGATTTCTACCTGAATGAAATCGCCGACATCTTTGATTCGCATATTGATAAAGCATTTCTCTTTATCAAAGTATTTGCAGGAATTTCCAATAATGTTGTTGACGACTCTTCGAATCTGCTCTGGATCGGCAATGACCATCACCTTTTCGTCTACATAGTTGGCATACTGGAACACCACATTCTTGGCACCAAGATCCAGGCCTACCTCCTCTGCGCAATCTCCAAAATAATCGCTGACGTTGATTTTTCTGAAATTATACGGAATGCGGTTGGTATCAATCTTGGAGTAAAAAGTCAGCTCATCAATCAATCGCTGCATATCATTTGTCTTGTTATAGACAGTTTTTAGATAGCGCTCCATCTTCTCAGGCGTATCGGCAACACCATCCATGATGCCCTCGACATATCCTTTAATCGAAGTGATTGGTGTCTTTAAATCATGAGAAATATTACTGATCATCTCTCGATTTTCATT
>CAUCWU010000125.1 GCA_958446555.1 uncultured Lachnospiraceae bacterium
ATGGTGCTGGCGCAGAACGGCCATGAAGTAACGGCGTGGTCTGCGCTGCCAAAGGAAATCGAGGCGCTGAAAGAAAGCTATACTTGCAAGAATCTTCCGGGAGTTGAAATTCCGAGAAGTATTGTATTTACAGCTGATTTACAAGAGGCATGTACCGATAAGGAGATGCTTGTCTTGTCAGTACCATCGGTATTTACCAGAGGTGTCGCAAAACAGATGCGTCCCTTTATCAAAGACGGACAGCTGATTGTCAGCGTGGCAAAGGGCATTGAGGAGACAACTCTTATGACAATGTCCGAGCAGATTACAGAGGAGCTTCCAACAGCAAATGTCGCAGTCCTTTCTGGACCAAGCCATGCCGAGGAGGTAAGCCGCGGTATTCCGACAACAGTCGTTGCCGGGGCAAAGGACAGACAGACAGCAGAGCACATCCAAAATCTGTTTATGTCACCAGTCTTTCGTGTCTATACAAGCCCAGATATCTTAGGAATCGAGCTTGGCGGATCCCTCAAAAATGTCATCGCCTTGGCAGCTGGTGTCAGCGATGGACTGGGCTGTGGCGATAACACAAAGGCAGCATTGATGACAAGAGGAATCGCAGAGATCACAAGACTTGGCGTTGCAATGGGCGGAAGACCAGAGACCTTTGCCGGACTTTCCGGAATCGGAGACCTGATCGTTACCTGCACCAGTATGCATAGCAGAAACCGCAGAGCTGGTATCTTAATTGGCCAGGGAAAGACAATGAAAGAGGCAATGGATGAAGTGCAGATGGTAGTCGAAGGCGTTTACTCAGCCAAGGCAGCACTTGCACTCAGCGAAAAATATCATATCTCCATGCCACTTGTCAAAGAGACTAATCTTGTCTTATTTGAAGGCAAGACAGCAGCAGATGCGTTGAAAGATCTGATGCTTCGCGACAAGACAATCGAGAGTGAGAATCTTCTCTGGGAGAAGCAGTAATATGTATAAATTCCTTCATATACGCATAGATTGACATTAGTACAGCCCGGTCCGCCGGGAATAGTGTCAGGAGGCGTGTATGAAGGAATTTCACATTTATAAGGATATCAGACAGCGAACAAACGGAGAGATTTACTTGGGGATTGTGGGGCCGGTGCGAACCGGAAAGTCCACATTTATTCGCCGTTTTATGGAGGAAATGGTCATTCCCCATATGGAAGATGGCCCTGCAAAGATTCGCTCGCGCGACGAGCTTCCACAGGCAGCTTCCGGCAAAAATATCATGACAACAGAGCCGAAATTCATTCCGACAGAGGCGGCCACAGTCATTTTGGAGGACAAAACTCAGATGAAAATTCGCCTTGTTGACTGTGTCGGCTTTCTGGTTTCGGGGGCGACAGGAGCAACCGAGGAAGAAAAAGAAAGGCTCGTACATACACCGTGGTTTGACTACGATATTCCATTCTCACAGGCCGCAGAGCTAGGTACGAAAAAAGTCATTGAAGAACACAGCACAGTTGGCATTGTGATCACGACAGATGGCAGTGTGACCGATCTTCCAAGGGAAGCTTATGAGGACGCTGAGGCAAAAACGATAGGAGAGCTAAAACTGCACAGAAAGCCGTTTGTTGTAGTTCTAAACACGAAGACTCCGTATGCATCCTCTGCCAGAGCACTCGCAAAACAGCTTCAAGAGACCTATCAGGTGACAGTTGTGCCGATGGACTGCATGACAATGGATTTTGAGGACATTAGTCGACTGATGCAGACAATGCTACTTGAATTTCCAGTTACGCAGGTTGACTTTGAGACACCGAGCTGGTTTGATGTGATTGAGCCAGGTAGTCCGGTTAAAAAGGCCGTCATTGAGTTTGCAAAGAAAATCATGACCCATATCAACTGTATGCGTGATGCAAAGCTTGCATCCGAAGAGAATATGCCGCCAGAGCTTCGACGGTTTGTGTTGGAGGAAACCAATCTGGCAGAGGGACGTTTGGTCTACGAAATTAGCCTAAAAGAAGATCTATATTTCTCGCTGGCAAGCGAAAAGGCAGGTTTTTTGCTCAACTCGCAAAAGCAACTATTGGAAGCACTCTTTGAGTACGCAGGGCTTCGCTCCCAATATCAAAAAGTGCAGTCGGCGATGGAGTCCGTCTCGCAGAAAGGCTACGGAGTTGTCACACCAGAGCGTGAGCAGATCAATATTTCCGAGCCAATCGTTGTTCGCCATGGAAATCGCTACGGTGTTCGCATGAAGGCCACAGCACCAGCTGTTCATCTAATCCAGAGCATGGTCGAGACTGAGATTGCCCCAATCGTCGGAAGCGAGCAGCAGGCAAAAGATTTGGTCGAGTACATTGAATCAGCAGCCAAAAGTGCCGAAGACGGCATCTGGAGCACCAATATCTTCGGTAAATCCATCGAGCAGATCGTCGAAGACGGTATGAACGCCAAAATTAACCAGATCACCGATACCTGCCAGCAGAAACTAAAAGATACCCTTGGCAAGATCGTCAACGATAGTAACGGGGGGATTGTGTGCATCATTATTTAATCTGATAGGATTTTTGTGACACCTTCGTAACCATCTTGACGATATGCGCAAAAAAAGGTATAGTACTAAAGATAAGGCTTTTCGAAAAGCCTGTAGAAAGGTAAGGAAACTATGGACACAACGACACTACTGTATATCGGGCTTGCCGCGGTTGTCGTCGCTGTACTGGTATATCAGGTTGTCACCAGCAACAGCCGACGCAACAAGCGTTTTATGAGTTCGATTATCAACTCATGGGGGAATGTCCCAAAGAGAGAGTATGATTACGGTGAGCTTGAGCATATCGCAAAGTATTATCAGGCAACCAAAGGGGACGAGTTTACACTCGATGATATCACATGGAACGATTTGGATATGGATTCCGTGTTCTGTATGATGAACCAGTGCCGAAGCAGCAGCGGAGACGACTATCTGTATAAGCTTCTTCGTACACCACTGACCAACAAGGCAGAGCTAGAAGAGAGAAATCGTATCATCAATTTCTTCCAGCGAAACGAAAAGACCAGAATCGCCTACCAGATGGAACTTTCCAAGGTTGGCCATTCTAAAAAATTTGCGCTGATCGACTATGTAAATAATATTACAAAGCTTTTGCCGGACAGCAATCTGGACAACTACATGCATCTATTTTTGTATCTGGTTGTCATCGCAGCGATCATTGTTCAGCCAGCGACCGGTATCCTTGCCGCAATCGGTGTATTGATCTACAATGTCTATACGTACTATAAGAAAAAGACAGAGATCGAGCCGTACTATGTGTCAGTTGGTGCAATTGTGCATCTGGTATCCTGTGCACAGGGACTGTTAAAATTAAATGTGCCAGAATTAAAGGGCTACACAGAAAACTTAAAGCAGGCAGTCGATGTACTTTCCTCCGTAAAGGGAAATGCAAGATTCTTAGGTTCCACCGATAAGTACAGCGGAAATATGGGTTCCATGTTCACCGATTACTTAAACATGTTCTTACGTCTAGATTTGATCATGTTCAACCGTCTGCTTGCAAAAGTGCAAAAGCACAAGAAAGAGATGCTCATTTTAATGGACGAATTAGGCCGCTTAGATGCCTATATTTCAATTGCATCCTTCCGTGAGCTGATGCCATTCTACTGCGAGAGCGAGTTAGAGGAGACTAAGAATGGCTTCATCGAGGCAAAGGATATGTATCATCCGCTTTTAACAGAGCCAGTTGCAAACAGCATCTACGAGCATCATCCAGTACTGTTGACCGGATCAAACGCATCTGGTAAGTCTACTTTCTTAAAGACAGTTGCAATCAATGCCGTATTGTCTCAGACCTGTGGCATGGCACTCGCAAAAGAGTACCGTTCCTGCTTCTTTAGAATTTACTCGTCAATGGCATTAAAAGACAACATTCAGGGAAGCGAGAGCTACTTTATCGTAGAGATCAAGTCATTAAAGCGTATCTTAGATGCAGTCGACAAAGACAAGACACCAGTTCTTTGCTTCGTCGACGAGGTACTTCGCGGAACCAATACCGTAGAACGTATCGCAGCATCCAGCCGAATCCTACAGAGCTTTGCCGATAACGGTGTAATGTGCTTCGCCGCAACCCATGATATCGAGCTAACCCATATGCTCGAGCATCTGTACAGCAACTATCATTTCAAAGAAGATGTCAAAGACAACGACGTCATCTTCAACTATCGCCTGTACGAAGGTCGCGCCGTCTCCCGAAACGCAATCAAACTGCTCGGCGTACTCGGCTACAACGAAGATGTCATCACGAAAGCAGACGAGACGGCAAAACGCTTCTTAGATACGGGTGCCTGGAGTTTGGATTAAAATTTTGTTGCAGTATTTTCGCATTTATACTATAATAGACGCGATAAAGCCATTTTCGGCTGCTTTGCAAATGCAAAGGAATTAGTTTGGAGGAAACGATTGTGGAAAAGTATGGAGTAAATGAATTACGAAGAATGTTCCTTGACTTCATGGAGAGCAAGGGACATCTGAAAATGAAGAGCTTTTCACTGGTGCCGCATAACGACAACAGCCTTTTGATTATCAATTCCGGTATGGCTCCGTTAAAGCCATATTTTACCGGACAGGAGATCCCGCCAAGACGCAGAGTAACGACCTGCCAGAAGTGTATCAGAACCGGTGATATCGAGAACATCGGAAAGACCGCACGTCACGGTACCTTCTTCGAGATGCTTGGAAACTTCTCATTTGGCGATTACTTCAAGAAGGAAGCTATCGCATGGAGCTGGGAGTTTTTAACACAGGTAGTAGGTCTTGATCCAGATCGTCTGTATCCATCTGTATATGAGGATGACGACGAGGCATTTGAGATCTGGAACAAGCAGCAGGGCATTCCGGCAGAGAGAATCTTCCGTTTTGGAAAGGAAGACAACTTCTGGGAGCACGGTTCCGGTCCTTGCGGTCCATGTTCTGAGATCTACTATGATAGAGGTGAGAAGTATGGCTGCGGTAAGCCAGGCTGTACCGTAGGTTGTGACTGTGACCGTTACATGGAAGTATGGAACAACGTATTCTCACAGTTTAACAACGATGGACACGGTCACTACACCGATCTGATCCAGAAGAACATCGATACTGGTATGGGTCTTGAGAGATTAGCAGTCGCTGTTCAGGATGTAGATTCCATCTTTGATGTTGATACACTGCGTGCACTGACCGATCATGTAGGAGAGGTTGCACACGCTGTTTATCATGAGGATGAGAAGAAGGATGTCTCCATCCGTATCATCACCGATCATATCCGTTCTGTAACCTTTATGATCTCCGATGGTATCATGCCGTCTAACGAGGGAAGAGGATATGTACTTCGTCGTCTGCTTCGTCGCGCTGCACGTCACGGAAGAATCCTTGGCATCGAAGGTCTGTTCTTAGGTGAGCTGGCAAATGTCGTAATTGAGACTTCTAAGGACGGTTATCCGGAGTTAGAGGAGAAGAAGGAGATGATCTTAAAGGTTATCTCTGAGGAAGAGAACAAGTTCAATAAGACAATCGATCAGGGTCTGACGATCTTAGAGGAGCTTGAGGCAAACATGAAAGAGGCTGGAAAGACCACTCTTGACGGTGCAGATGCATTCAAGCTGTACGATACCTACGGATTCCCGTTAGATCTGACCAAGGAGATCCTTGAGGAGAAGGGCTTTGATGTAGATGAAGAAGGCTTCAAGGAAAACATGGAAGCACAGAGACAGGCTGCAAGAAAGGCTCGTAAGACAACAAACTACATGGGTGCAGATGTCACTGTTTACCAGTCTATCGATCCTTCTATCACCAGCAAGTTTGTTGGCTATGATAAGCTTGTAAGCAATTCTAAGATTTTAGTTCTGACAACAGAGGACGAGATTGTAGAGGCACTTACAGATGGTCAGAACGGAACAATCATTACCGAGGAGACACCATTCTATGGCACCATGGGTGGTCAGCAGGGTGATATCGGTGTGATCGAGACCGAGAGCGGCAGCTTCGTTGTAAAGGATACCATCCATTTACAGGGCGGTAAGATCGGCCATGTAGGAACCATGACAAAGGGTATGCTTACACAGGGCGAGACTGTTACATTAAAGGTAGATGAGAAGAACCGTCAGCTGACAAGCAAGAACCACAGCGCAACACATGTTCTTCAGAAGGCACTGCGTATGGTACTTGGAAGCCATGTTGAGCAGGCAGGTTCCTATGTATCAAAGGATCGTCTGCGTTTTGACTTCACTCATTTCCAGGCAATGACAAAGGAAGAGCTTGCAAAGGTAGAGCAGATTGTAAATGATCAGATCGCAGCAGCACTTCCAGTTATTACAAAGGAAACAACCATCGATGAGGCAAAGAAGATGGGCGCAATGGCACTGTTTGGTGAGAAGTATGGTTCTACAGTACGTGTCGTTTGCATGGGAGACTTCTCATTAGAGCTTTGTGGTGGTACACATGTATCAAATACCGCAGCTATAAATTGCTTCAAGATCATTTCTGAGTCTGGTATCGCAGCAGGTGTTCGTCGTATCGAGGCACTGACCTCTGAGGGACTGATTCACTATTATGAGAAGCTTTCTGCTGATCTTGTAAATGCAAGTGCAGCAGCAAAGACCACTCCGGATAAGTTGACAGAGCGTATCGAGGCACTGCAGGGTGAGATCAAGGCACTTCAGTCTGAGAACGAGAAGTTAAAGAACCAGATGGCAAAGGATGCTGTCGGCAACGTAATGGATCAGGTCGTTGAGATTAACGGTGTGAAGTTACTTGCAGTTGCATTAAAGGATACCGGTATGAACGAGCTTCGTACTCTGGGCGATCAGTTCAAGGAGAAGCTTGGAAACGGTGTTGTTGTAATTGCATCTGCAGCAGATGGTAAGGTAAACCTGATGGCAACAGCAACAGACGAGGCTGTAAAGGCTGGCGCACATGCTGGAAATCTGATCAAGGGAATTGCCGCACTTGTAGGCGGTGGCGGCGGTGGCCGTCCAAACATGGCTCAGGCCGGTGGAAAGAATCCAGATGGAATCCCAGCTGCACTGAAGAAGGCAGAAGAGGTTCTGAGAGATCAGTTAAGCAAGTAAGCAAAAAATAGAAAATAATACACAGAGGGGATGCTATTTTGGCAGCCCTTTTTGTAAAGGAGACAATGTGCCAGAGGGAGCAGAGAGA
>CAUCWU010000126.1 GCA_958446555.1 uncultured Lachnospiraceae bacterium
CGCTGGATTATCTCCATAGAGGACAATTTCAAAAGTTCGCTTTGCATCATCAGCCTCATAAAAAATTTTCATATTAGGATTGGAAGTGTAATCACTATACTTATCCACACAGTGCTTCTGATAATCTGTATCGTTATCTGTTATGACGGCGACCTTACAGCCAGTTAATTTTGCGATATCGAGATATCGTTTGAAACTCAACCCTCGTACATCGATAATATGGACGCCATCAGATTCTGGGGAGTACCCAGCGTATGTCTCGTAAAACTTCTCCATCAACATATATTCGGATGGACCTTCAACCAGAATGGCCTTTTTCGCAAGTGCAAATTCTATAATGCTAGCAGGAGGAGCTTTCATAAAATACTTGGCCGTTTCGTCACACAGATCCTTCAGCATAATCGGTTTTTCCGTACCGTTGATATGCATGATTAAAAGGTTTTTCAACTCTAACCGGGTACTAATCAGGCTGTTATGCGTTGTAATAAAAAGCTGTCCGCTCTGCGTATCAGATACACGCTGAATCAATTTGCGAAGGTTAACCGGACTCAGGTGGTTTTCTGGTTCTTCGACAAGAATGACGTCAACATTTTCACCAGAGCGTTCAAGTGCAAAATCTGTCTTTATGAAGATTTGTTTGCCGGTGCCTTTGCTATCAATTTCAATTCCATCCTCATAGATCATTAAATCAGACTCGAGTCCCGTTGCAGATCCGCTTTTTAATCCAAACGTATAGTGTTTGTCAGTTGGCAGCCGCTCATTCAGGGCTTTTAGGCTATCTGCTTGGAAGTTGGTCCGCATCTGGCGGTAACTATTTTTGTGATTTGCCCGTTCTTTTATATCTTGCTCGGTGTATCTCATGTACATTCGGCGTACAAAATCGGTGGTCGCATACTCGGAGTTCATAGAGGAACTATCTATGAGAATACTACGGATTTTCTTCTTGTAGCCAGTATAGCCCTCATCAGCGAAAGTGGAGAAGCGGATCGAGTAGTAGTCGTACGGAAAATAACCAGATTCTGCCGACAAAACGGCTGTTATCTCCGTTCGGTAATCTGGATTCGGTTCACACACCAAACGAATCCCGTCACACTCTGTTCTGTCTGTGTTATTTTTACCGCACATTGTAAAATCAAAGTTGCCACCCGATAAGTACAACTCGATTCTGAGAATGGGGAGATTCTCAAAGGCTCTCCGCCCAGAGTTGAATTTTTTTATGGCCTCAATGTTGATTAACCGATCCAGGCCAATCGATTCTACTCTGCGCACATTACCGCTTGCAACTAAATCAATCGCCTCGAGGATACTACTTTTGCCGACCTCGTTATCACCCACAAGAATATTTATTCTATCATTAGGTGTCACGGTGTAATCGCTAAATCGTCTAAAATTGACAAGCCTAATTTTTGTTATAATTGAAGCCATTGTATCATCCTCGCTTTACCCTAAAACCGCGTGGCAAGCGATTTCATATCCTTCGTATGTTTCAAGGCCTCGGATTGCTGATTGTTGCCGTCGCCTTCTGCTGTTGAGGGAGCTACTGTTAGGCTGAAGCAGGTCCGCATATTCACCCTCACGGCACAACGCAGCCCACTCTCTCATCAACTCTCGCGTCCTAGAGATTACCTCAATATGAGCAGCATTTTCGTTGTCATATTTGGGAATAATTTTATATGGCAACGTGTGTATGTGCCGTTTTCCGAATCCGCCTTCTGGCTGGAAGTCTTTAATAGCATCTGACAGCGCATCGCTATTAAGCAACCCGACAATATAAGTGGCTTCATCTTCAGTATCTGCAAGATACCAGTATAAGGTTTGGTCAATAATCAGCCGAGAACGATCCAGCACTTCGAGCGAAATGTAGGCTGCACAAGGATTCGCACCGCTCGCACTTGAGAGCACCAACCAATTTTTTGTGGAAAAGTTCTGCTTGTCTAGTTTGCCATAAATATTGATGGTGTCGTGCAAATAAGTTGTCAGAGAAGATGGGGTATTCGCATCTTCCTCAATTTGATTGAATATATAGGCTGTACTGGTATTCATCAATGCTCGGTCGGTAGCAGAAATTGCTTTCCACTGACCATTTACTTTCTTTCCAGGCAACAACACCATAGCCGGAGTAGCCATATAAAATGGAGAAAGATGCTTGGAGATAAATGCATCAAAAATATAGCTTTTGTCTACATTCTCTGCGGCCAAGCCATTGCAACTGGCTTTCTTCTGATCGTTCACGAGATACCACAAATTGCTTGTCCGCTCAATCGGAGCAATGTCCCAATTCCCATTTGGACGCGCTACAAACTCATGGAAGAGGGTGGTTCGGGGAAACAGGTCACAACCCTGAGAGAACTTTAATGCGTCGTCGCCTAGGATATCGGCTACTTCCACATCGCGCCCCTTATTTGTCCAAGCGCTCCGATTACCTTGGCGGTTTAGAGTATAGTGCACCTCTTCATAAACTTCAACATCCGTATAAACTCGCCCATCAAGTGCGTCAGGTGATGGCGAATCGTCTTTCTTTCCAGAAAGGACAATGGCCTTATTCTTGAATGTATTCAGGGGCAATTCCCATATCGCATCAAATTGTAGTGGCAAAGCTATATCGGATGAGCGATACTTTTCACTTCGCAAAGGTTCGTGGTTCAAGCCGCTCAAAAGGCTTCCGGGCATGACACAGGTCCATCGAGCACCGTCTTCTAAGTAACGATTGACAGCACTTAACAAGAAAATTGTGGCAAGTTCCATGTGCGGGTGGGAGGCACCAACAGGTTTGATTCCATACTGTCGAGCAATTCTTTGGAGCGTAGTCTTATAAGGATTGTCCGCTAATTTGCTCATTGCCATCCACGGCGGATTGGAAACAATGCAGTTAAACTGTTGCCCTGTAAGCCCAGGGCGGTAACTATTGCAGATGATAAAGTACCATATACCATTGCGGCCTTCTCTTTGCAAACGTTCCAGTTCCTCAACCAATTGTCGCGCTGAAGGTAAAAGGGCCTGATGTTCTTCGTCAGAAAGCGTAATTTCGCTATCTGTTTCTACAGCATCAATCAATCTATTAACGGCAGCAGGTTCAATTGGAGTCTCAATTTCAGATGCCCTTGCCATAGCTAAACGGTAGACTTTCGCCATAAAGGCATCGAACACCTTTCGGCGTTCCGGCGACAGTAGAAAAGCAGGCAGAGATACTTCGTGGTGAGCAAAATGAAGGATATATGCGTCATTATCGGCATCCGGCATTTGATGAGTTATGGGCGTAGCAACGAACAGCGAATCAGCGTGGTAAATTGGAACTGTAATATCTCCATGATGAACCGAGAAAAGATCTCGCATGGCCATGACCCAGTTAACCTTTGCCAGCATGACCGCTAACGGATCGATATCAAATCCCATAATGCAAGAGAAAACGATATCATCTTTTTCCGTAGAATATCGTTCTGGGACAATATCATACTGCCGCCGTACTGCCTTTATTGACTCGATGAGGAATACGCCAGACCCACAGCACATATCTACAATGCGCGGAGAATTTCCGGTCAGTAAATCCATATTATATTCGACAATGTCTTGGGCAACCCAGTGCGGTGTAAACTCCTGCCCCAGCATCAAGCGATGCTCTTTGTTAGCAAGTTGTGCCAACAAACGGCCAAAAATATCGGTTTCTCCCACGCGTGAGAAATCATAGGCGACCAATCTGTGTTGCAATTCGACAACACTACCAACAACCTGCTCCACATAAGGGCTATTATTGAGCCAGCCAAAGTAATCGTAATCCACGAGGTTAAAGATATTTTGTCTTGTAAAATACTCGCCATTGAGAATCTTTTTGATTTCATTGGCATCGCTTATAACTGGCTCTCCCGCCATGACATTAACGCAGATGATTTTAGCGACTGTAACCAAATAAAACTCGTTGATGTACGTCTCAACAGAAAATCTGCCGTAATCAGATACCCCAAGATAAGCAATGAAGTTTTGCCAGACCTGCTGAATCAGTGCTGCATAGTCAGGCTTTTCACTCATCGCTCTGATGATGGTATCCCTAAATACGGAAATGTTTTGGCTAAAAAAGCTGCTATCCATACCAAAATCTGTGACGAGTGTACTGGCATTCAGCAGCCTGGACTGCTCTCGGTCAAGAAACTGGCTGACAAACACCTCAAATCTACGAAACTCTTCATCAGTTTCCCGTGACAGATCAACAGCTATCGTTTGAGTCAATTCAATATTATCAGGGCCATATAAGTGACCATCCTCTACATCACCAACAATAGTAACCGAATATCCGTACCAGCGAACAGTGTCAGAAAGTACTCCGAGGATTTCTTCCGCTGGGATACCAATGTTGTGTAGTGCCGCACAGTATTCTTTAACCTGATGATATCCCTCATCAAAGATAGCCTGTTGAGTGAGATTTTTCTCATATTCAATAGCAGTTTTACCGACAACCGCATCAACAAATCCCTCACGATTTCTGTGCTCAGTAGAGAAATGGACATGGGCCTCCGTTCCTTCCATGTGAGCCTGAATCAACCACGGAGAATCTGGGAAAATACTAGGAAGTTTCGAGGACAGATAATGGCGCAGCCTATCTTCGACCGCACCAGAAGAAATCATTGCTTGAGCGTGATGAGCAAAATCCTTGAGTTCGTTATAGTTCATATTTGGCACCCCTTTCATTAAGCTTTTTTCGGAGCAGTGCTCTGATCTGCATTAATAGTCTTTCTTCATCAGTAAACGATTCCAAAATAGTTGCATCAATAGCATTGCGTAGCTCTGGAGTAATCGTTTGCCTTTTCGCTATCGTTATACCGTATTTTGATAGCTGCTGAAGTTGGCGGTGATTTAATTTAGGAAATAGCAACTGGCGCACATGACTTGCTTCGATTTTAAGTGCGCCACCACCCATTACCGTGCAAAGTAGCTCCAGATAACACTTGCTCCATGTCGAGTTCAAAAGTGCCAAACAAATTTTAATGGTTTCTTCTGAGCTACCCCAAAGAGTGACAAAGTTCGCATCTACTGCGATAGGATTTTCCTCTGATTGAGGGATATAAACACAATCTGCGGCAGTTGAACTGACACGGGTGATGCAAAGATTGGGAAGATGCCTTGGGGCAAATTGCGGTAGCATATACCAGAACCGCTCATATTGGGAATCAATCTTTTTCTCATTTGGCTTTACCGCGCTGTACTTTCTGAAAGGTAGTCCTCTTGGATTTTTATACTTTTCTGCTGTAGAAATATAGTCGGTCAGTTCGTTTGGTAATACTTTATATCGTTCGGCTGCGTTATGTGTACAGACGTTAAAATCTTGAGGACGTATATGATCCTGCAAATATAGCACGCCTGTTTCTAATGCTTGCGGGTTTGCTACAAGCCCAGCTACTTGGCGGCGATTCTGCACACAGCGAATGACAAACTTTTGGGGAACCTCAATCGTTTTCCCACTCCCAAACCATTTGCTTGTGAGCAGCGAATATTTATCATTAACCTCACCCGTAATCTCGAGATAAAAGAATTCGTTTGCGCCAGAGCGTAGTCCCTGCCCACAATGTATTCCTAAATCACTGAGTATCATGTACGTTTGCTCAGGGGCACTATTCAATATGCTGTCTAATTCCCGTGGAAGTTGGGAAATTTTATTTTGTGACTGAAAATCTCCCGATAACATCCACTTCGGTATACGTTGAGAGGTCAGCATCTGAGGAAATAACGACATAGTGCTTCTGCTTTCTAGTGCAAAGTCATTATCTGCGGCATTTACCTTGCTGGTCAACAAGTCTATAAGAGCTTTTTCTCCTGATAGACCATTCCATGTTAAATTATCAACTAAGGAGTGCTCTCCTACGAGCCCTGCTCCTAAATCGATAAATAACGTTTTATCGTCTGATATCTTAGCCAAGGGAACAATCTTCTTCTTTTTAGCAACAATAAGACATGTCCGTACCAAAGCGTTATCGAACCAACAAGCATTCACGTCCCTTGCTATGGTTAGTACATCGAAGCTCTTAAGTAAAAGATACTGAATGGGCTTTGCGTATTCGCGGTTTAGCCAGGTCTCGGGCACTACCATAGCTAAAATTCCGCCAGCTTTGACGAGCGAGGCGCATAGGATCCATGATGGTACTGCCATATCAGATAACCCTGAGTAATTCTGAGTTATTTGAAGCAGCAATTGTTCCTCTTCGGCATCAAGATTAGAAAGCTGTTTCAGTAACGTGAAGAGATTGTTTCTAATGGCATTTCTGGTTGGCATCACGCTATTATCGTCATTCTGAAGCTGATAGCGTACATACGGAGGATTTGTAATAACCAAATCCCACCCTTTTTCTGTAATAACAGCTTTACTTTGAAAGGCATCTTCACAGATGATGGTCGCTTGAGGTAATCTTTTTTGGCACATTGTAGCAATAGGCTCATCAATTTCTATGCCAAGTACACGAGCATTTGGAGTGGCTTTAGAAATCACAGCATTGAGCAAGTCACCACTACCGGCCATTGGATCAATAATAGAACTATACTGCAGTCCCTGTGGTAGCAGTAGAGATAACAGCGTCGCTACTTTGTCCCCAGAGAAGTATTGCCCAAATCGTTTTTCATGAGAAAATTGGTTGCCTACTTTTTTCATACTATTTGGTCCGTTTCTGAGAGTCGTAAAACTTATAAACCTGCTTGGCATCCATTTTGATATTTACACCCAACATCATACAACGATTTACATACCGTGAAAAGCATGTGCGCTTATTAAAATCTTTGTCGGTTATATGATCGACAAGGAGCGAGCACAATACATCTTCATCTGTTAACTGTGAAGCATACTTCTTTGCTGTACCTTTTTTAAATAGGAAAAGCGGATCGCCTTGAACTGATCCATCGGAGACCACTTGTTTAAAACTTGATTGAGTTTTATTCAAAATGTTGGTGAGCACAATTTGTAGCCCTGCGCTAGTAACCGCATCGTTAAAAGCGTCCCACACTTTTGCTTTCGCGGCGTGGAAGACAATGGAAGCATAGCAATTAGGTCTTAGTACACGATTAATTTCGCTAAAGACCTGTGTCAAGAGCTTCTGATAAGCTAAAACATCTTTTTTCTGAGAAACACTGATTATAATCTCATCTTCGCGTCGAGTTGTGTTGCC
>CAUCWU010000127.1 GCA_958446555.1 uncultured Lachnospiraceae bacterium
AACCTTCTCTCCTTTCTTTTTCACTCGTATTTTTTAATTATTTTATACTTTATATAGGTTGCAGAAGAGACATAGAGAAGCTTTGCCTTATTTCGGACTAAAAATTCTTTCGTGACGGAGATATCATAACGTTCATTTCCCATAGAATTTATCCTTTCTGTGCTAAGTGATGGTGATACCTACGAATTGCTCCGCTACTTTGTAGCTCTCGCAATTCTAAAAACATTTGAAGGCATCGTCATACTGCTATGATACCACATTGAAACAGAAAAGTTTATGATAAATTGTTATAAATTTAAAGAATATTGCTGAACAAGATTAATAAATTAAAGAAAGCTAATCGTCAAAATATACGATAAAAAGAAATATAGGAATGAAAAAAGAATCAAAACTGCTGTAAAAATAATAGAGAAAATGTCAAAATTTTAATAAAAACAGCAATATATTGATAAAATAGAACAAGATTCGCGTTGAATCATGCCGATAGAAACGCTATAATAGAGCCATCAGAAAACGAAAAAGCAAAATTTCAAAGGAGGAATTTACTATGAGAAAGAAATTATCAGTGCTTGTACCGGCAGCCGCAATGCTTGCTTATGCATTTGCAGGAACAACAGGAGCAATGCAGAATGTTTATGCAGCAGATGATGAAGAGACCTTAACTGTTTGGTGTTGGGACCCGACTTTTAATGTATATGCGATGAAACAGGCAGAGGCGATCTACCAGAAGGATCATCCGAATTTCAAGTTGGATATTCAGGAGAAGGTTTACACCGATATTGAGCAGAGCTTGATCACAGCAGCAGAGGCTGGTACCTATGACACATTGCCAGATATCTTCCTGATGCAGGATTACTCTTTCCATAAGGATGCAACGAACTATCCGGAGATCTTCACAGATTTGACCGATTCTGGAATTGATTTTTCACAGTTCTCAGCTGGTAAGCTGGCAGATTCTACCGTAGACGGCAAGAACTATGGTGTTCCGTTTGATAACGGCGCAACCATCATGGCAATTCGCTCTGATATGGTTGAGAAGGCTGGGCTGAAGGTAGAAGACTTCAAGGACACCACATGGTCTGAGTTTATCGAGCTTGCAAAGAAGGTAGTCGATGCAAATGGCGTTCCGATGCTGACAAGCTCCGGTGGTTCTGAGATTGTAATCGAGATTTTACAGTCTGCAGGTGCATCTCCGATGGAAGATGGAGAGGTAAAGTTAGTTGATAATAAGGCGCTAAAGGCAGCGATCGAGGTATATAAGCAGTTGATCGATGAGGGTATCATGGTTGATTACACCGACTGGGATCAGTATATTGCTTCTATGAATAAGGGAACAGCAGCTGGTGTGATTCAGGGTTGCTGGATTATGTCTTCCATTCAGGCAGCAGAAGATCAATCCGGTGACTGGGCAATTGTAAATATGCCAGCACTTGATGATGTTGAAGGCGCAACAAACTATGCAAACTGCGGTGGCGCAAGCTGGGCAGTATCCTCGAATTGCCAGAATACAGAGCTTGCATTTGATTTCTTAAGCTCCACGTTTGGTGCAGATGTTGATTTGTACGATGATTTGTTAGTAAATGCAGGCGCAATCGCAAGTTATCTGCCAGCAGCAGAGTCCGATATCTACAATGAGACCTCTGATTTCTACGGCGGACAGGCTGTTTATAAGGACATCGTTGAATTCGCAGGACAGGTTCCGGGAATTGACTATGGTGCATACTACTCAGATATTAGAAGTGCACTGACAGATGCCATCACAAATGTAGTTCAGAACGATGCTGACATTGACGAAGAGATTCAGAATGCACAGGATACCGTTGAATTTAACATCAGTGAGTAAGTGAGAAAAATCTGGTACCGGGAATGCATTGCGTTCCCGGTATATTTTTTATAATGCTAGGGGCGAAAAGTCACAAGCTGATCATGCTTGTATGAAGAAGCGCATGGTCTTGAGATCTGAAAATAGAAAAAAAGAAAGGCATGGTACAAACGTGAAAAAAGGAAAAGCAAAATTAAGCCTGGAAAAAAAGCATAATCTCACTGGATGGGCTTTTTTGATTCCAGCGGCAGTTCTTATTTTTATCTTTTGCTTTTACCCGATGGTGCAGGCGCTGATTCTCTCGTTTTCAAAAAAAGGAAACGGTGGTGCAAGTACATTTGTGGGACTGGCAAATTATAAGAGAATATTAAAAGATAAAACATTCCAACAGTGTCTGTTTAACACGGTATTTTATTTTATCATTCAGGTGCCGATTATGCTAGTGCTCGCATTGGGACTTGCACAGCTGTTAAATAATCCAAAGATCAAAGGAAAGAGTATTTTCCGTACACTAATCTTTCTTCCATGTGCAACATCTCTTGTTTCTTATTCAATGATTTTTAAATCATTATTTGCACAGGACGGCCTTGTCAACAATGTGATTGCAGCGATTGGACTGACACCGGTAGATTGGTTTCAGAATGCATGGGCAGCCCGTTTTGTCATTGTAATTGCACTAATTTGGAGATGGACTGGCTATAATATGGTATTTTACTTGGCTGGATTGCAAAATATTGATTATTCAATCTATGAGGCCAGCTACATTGATGGCGCAAGTCCATTTAAGCAGTTTACAAGAATCACGATTCCACTGCTAAAACCGACCATTCTTCTGACGGCGATCATGTCCACATCTGGAACCTTGCAGCTGTTTGATGAGTCGGTGAACTTGACAGGTGGTGGACCAGGAAAATCGACGATGACATTGGCTCACTATGTCTACAATATTTCGTTCGTGGAGACACCAAAGTTTAACTATGCAGCGGCGATCTCTGTATTTATTCTGGTGAGTGTGGCAATTCTGTCAGCAATTCAGATGAAAGTAGGTGACAAGCGTGACTAAGATAAAGACAACGATATCGTATATCATTTTAATTTTAGCAAGTTTCCTATCGGCATTTCCTCTCTATTATATGATATCTGGTGCAACCAATTCTAGTATCGACATCGTAAGAGGAAGACTGATTCCAGGAATGCATCTGTTAGAGAACTATCAGACATTGATTGAAACTCAAAATTTGGGACTTGCAATGTTTAACTCGTTTCGAAATGCAATTGTGATCACAGTAGTTTCGCTTCTTGTCTGCTCAATTGCTGGTTACGGATTTGAGATTTACTATGACAAGGGAAAAGATTTGTTGATGAACATTTTGCTTCTTGCAATGATGCTTCCGTTTGTTGCGATCATGATTCCACTGTTTAAATTGTTTGCCTCATGGAAACTGGTCAATACTTGGATTGCATTGGCACTTCCGTCGATCTCCACTCCATTTTTGATTATGATGTTTCGTCAGGCGGCAAGATCATTTCCACATGATATTATCGAGGCTGCAAGACTAGAAGGACTGAGCGAGATCAAAATTTTCTTTACAATGTTTTTGCCAGTCATGAAGTCAACCTATGGTGCAGCGATGACAGTAACCTTTATGAATGCTTGGAATAATTACTTGTGGCCAACAATCATTTTGCAGGACAAAAACGAGATCACAATGCCGATGTTAGTGGCCAATCTGAAGAGTGGTTACAGTGTAGACTATGGAATGTTGATGTTAGGTGTACTAATCTGTACACTTCCGACAGCGATCATTTTCCTCTGCCTACAAAAGAGCTTTGCAAATGGAATTGCGGGAGCGGTAAAATAATGAGAAATGTGTATTGTTTGAGCGAACAGGAATGGAAAAAGGCAAGGGCAGCACTTGTCTTTGCCAAGAAAGTGGGGCTAATAGAAGAGGATAGCATAGAGGCGCTAGAAGAAAGACGAAAAAGAAAAAATGACGAAAACAGAAAAAAAAAGGAGAGTGGCGAACTTTTTTATGGACCAGTTTTCTTTACACCAGCGATGTATCTTCAGTATGAGCTGACACGCTTTCGTCTAGATTTTGTACAGCCCTGTGAAAAGATTAAAAAGTTGGGCGTTTGCCCTAAATTTACTGACGAAGAAAAGCGCGCCTTTTATGAACAATCAAGATTTGTTTGGGCGCTACCATGGCGATCTGTTTTTCTATGAGGATGTGGAATTGATTATTGAGAAGAGACTGAGGGAGGATGTATATGACAGACAAATTCAAGACCTACTATGTCAATCCGACGATTGGAACTGATACAAATGATGGACTTAGCGAGGAGTCTGCATTTGCCAGCCTGTCGGCAGTCAATCAGTTAACACTCAACCCGGGCGATCGCGTTCTCTTGGCAAATGGATCGGTGTTTCAAAGTCAATTTCTTCAGATTCGAGACAGTGGAACAAAAGAGCATCCAATTGAGATTGGAAACTACTCACCGAAAAAAACAAAAGAAGAAGTTCTTCCGTTGATTGCTGCAGAAGGGCAGGGAATTTGGTATCAGGATTATGGAAATCCATTGGATTCTTTGACTCATACCTATAGGGGATATGTCTCATCGGCAGTTCTTTTATATGATGCAGAATATATTTGGATTCATGATATTGAGATTACAAATAGTGCAGAGAAGATGATTGGAGAAGACTACAGTGCACCTTTTAAGATGAATCGAACTGGAGTCGCAGTGGTGGCAAAGGACAAAGGAGTTCGCCACGGGATTGTCCTTCAAAATCTTGTAATTCACGATGTACATGGCAATGTTTATGATAAGCATATGAACAATGGCGGCATCTATATGACAGCATTAAAGCCGACAAATGAAGAGAGGACAGGCGTTTCTCGCTTTCAGTCGATCACAGTGGAAGGCTGTTTTGTCTGCCGTGTGAGTCGCTGGGGGATTGCTGTTGGCTACACCTATGCGCATGAACAGTTTCAGGGGGCAGAGTTACGAAAGGAAGTCTTTCTCTCTTACGGACATGAGGATATCAATATCCGAAATAATTATGTCAAGGAGGCAGGCGGCGATGGCATCACAGTGATGTATGCGCTAGAACCGATTATCGAGCATAACACAGCAGACAGTGTGGCTTGTGAGATCAATGACCGAATTTATCGGTATCCAGAGAATCGAGCAGGAAAGGTCGCAGCTGGAATTTGGCCGTGGAAGTGTAAGAATGCGTATTTTGCTTTTAACGAAGTGGCAGATACCAGACTCAATCAGGATGGGATGGCCTATGATTGCGATTCTGGAGATGGAACTGTTTATGAACATAACTATAGCAGACAAAATGAGGGCGGATGCGTGATGTTTTGTCTTGAGGAGGCCATTCACAATACATTTCGAGAAAATGTTAGTTTTGATGACCTTGGTGGAACAATCAGCCCTTCAGAAAGTCCGGATGCCCTTCTTTCTCACAATATCTTTTATAAAAGAGAGGGCGTACCATTTGTGCGAAACCAGATGGGTGGAGGCGTGTATACAGAAGAAGAGGATACGATTATTCAGCTGGATTTATGAATTGTTAAGTTTCCAGCAACGGAGCAATTCGTAGGTATCAGTTGGGAATAAACTAGTTTTGTCCCAACATGATTGAAATGAAAAATACAAACAGGAGGATGACAGCAGATGAGCCAGACAAAGGGAAGAGTGACGATTCCGACAAATTTGGATGTGGTCCCAGAGACAATTGAATTGATGAACAGATGGGGAGCGGACGCAATTCGTGACTGTGACGGCACTGAATTTCCAGAGGAGTTAACAAAAACTGGGGCAAAGATTTATGCGACCTATTATACGACCAGAAAAGACAATGAATGGGCAAAGGCCAATCCAGACGAGGTTCAGCAGTGTTATGTGATGACGGCTTTTTACACAGCAGTTGATAAGACACTTTCTATTCCGCTGATGAAGGGAATCTCAGATGAGCTTATGAAGGTCAATACAAGAGACGATATCAAGAGATGGTGGGAAGTCGTTGACCGGTCAACAGGAGACGTTGTGCCGACTTTAAATTGGCATTACGATGAGACAACTGGATGCGTGGTGATTGAGAAGACAACTCCATTTCATGAGTATACGGTTAGTTTTCTCGCCTATATTATCTGGGATCCGGTTCATATGTACAATGCTGTAACGAATGAATGGAAGGATTTTGAGCATCAGATCACTTTTGATGTCAGACAGCCAAAGACACATGCTTATTCGATGGAGCGACTTCGCAAATATTGTGCCGAGCATCCATATGTCAATGTAATTCGCTATACGACATTTTTCCATCAGTTTACGCTGATGTTTGATGAGCTAAAGAGAGAAAAATATGTGGACTGGTATGGTTATTCGGCATCGGTAAGTCCGTATATTTTGGAGCAGTTTGAAAAGGAGGTTGGTTATCCTTTCCGACCAGAATATATCATTGATCAAGGCTATTACAACAATCAATATCGTGTGCCAAGCAAGGAATTTAAGGATTTTCAGGCTTTCCAGAGAAGAGAAGTGGCCAAGCTTGCAAAAGAAATGGTGGATATCACACATGAGTGCGGCAAGGAAGCAATGATGTTTCTTGGCGATCACTGGATTGGAACTGAGCCTTTCATGGAAGAATTTGCTACTATTGGCCTAGATGCGGTTGTTGGAAGTGTTGGAAATGGAAGCACACTGCGTTTGATCTCAGACATCAAGGGTGTAAAATACACAGAAGGCCGCTTCCTGCCGTACTTTTTCCCGGATACCTTCCACGAGGGTGGTGATCCAGTGAAGGAGGCAAAGGAAAACTGGATTACGGCAAGACGTGCGATTTTGCGAAAGCCGATTGATCGAATTGGATATGGCGGTTATCTGAAATTAACGCTTGATTTCCCAGAGTTTTTACAATATGTGGAGGATGTGTGCAACGAGTTTCGTGAGCTGTATGAGAATGCGAAGGGAACAACTCCGTACTGTGTGAAAAAGGTTGCTGTGCTCAACAGCTGGGGCAAGATTCGCAGCTGGGGCTGCCATATGGTGCATCATGCTCTGTATCAAAAGCAAAATTATAGCTATGCTGGAATCATTGAGGCATTAAGTGGTGCTCCGTTTGATGTAAGCTTTATCTCATTTGATGATCTGTTGGAAGATCCAAAGCTGCTATCACAGTTTGATGTGATTATCAATGTCGGTGATGACGACACAGCACATACTGGAGGTGCAATTTGGGAAAATCCTGTGATTGCTGCGGCAGTTCGCG
>CAUCWU010000128.1 GCA_958446555.1 uncultured Lachnospiraceae bacterium
TCCTGACGGCTGCAACGGAATCCTCGTCCGACCCGTCGGGCGGGGTTGTTCAAATCCTTAATAGACTGGCCAGTAAGCTTTTCAATAAAAATGCGGTCAGCAGGCAGTGTGCGAAGCACAATAAAACGAGCTGTCTCGCTGCAAAACCATTCAGGATCAGAAGGGATGCGTGAACCAGAACGTATGCGTGACAGATAAGATGAATCATAATTTAAAAAACGTGCCAGATCAGCAAGGCTGACAGAGGATGCTAACAGCAGATGATTGAAATTTTCACAAAGTTGGCTATTATCAGGCTGCTTTAACGTATTTGTAAAAGCAGTGTAGATTTCATCTTTTGTAAAAGGCATTATGGAAGCAGAAGTACGCTTAGAAGCTGTTTTTTCTTTTGAAAGTAGATAAATTCCTTCGCACAATTGATTTAATTTTTCACTTTCAGGGCGAGGAACACGTTCACCGCTTCGATAGCGGCTTATGACTGAATTAGAAAGACCGCTTATTTGTGAGAGTTCTTTAGCACTGCAATTTAAAACAGAAAGATATTCGTTTAATTGTTCAGAAAATGTCATGATATCCTCCTTTAAAAATGTTGTTTTTTTCAGTATAGAAAAATTTGCCAGATAAGTCAATGCCAGAAGTGGTAAATTCCTTTCAAACAGATATTTCATACTGTATAATGTTGGTAAGAACTCAGAAGCGTTTTTTAATGTGTTCTGAATCGTTGTAAAGAAAAATAAATAGGAATGGAAGGAGTGTTTTGTATGAAAAGAAAAAGAGTTTTTAGTACATGTGGATGTGTTTTGGCAATGGGTATGCAATTTCAGCTGTAAGCGTGCAGGCGGCAGTATATTCAAGTATTCAATCGTCAGTTACAAAGCCTCAGGCACAGGCAGGTGATGGACTTTTTGATTATTGCTCAGATGAGGTAAAGGAATTTGCAAAGAATTTTAATAAGGATGAGGTATTCTCGTTAGCATATCGTCAGGATGGTGAGACAAGAATTGATGTTGCTACATTTGATGCCGATGAGATTCAGGCATTTTTTGATGCGATGTCATCAATTAAGGTAAAGAATGTGACAACTGAGCGAAGCAGTGATTGTGACGATATTTTTTATTTCACATTTGCTGATGCAAGCGCATACCGAATTTCCTTTAATGGTCATCATTTAGAGGCAAATGGCCTTTGCTATGAGATTTCCGGTGATGAAGAACTTTGGAAGCTGGCAAATGCACTTTTGAAAAATGGAGATGATGGGGACGATCAGATTGATAATCTGGAAACAAAAAATCAAGATGATACAGATAAATCTGGTGTTATCAATTCTAAAAATGGAAATGAAGGAGTTAAAAATCCTGGAATTGGCGGCATCGTCGGAAACATAGGCAATGATGCAAAAAACAATAATACAAATGGGGATGCAGCAAATTTGACAGATCCAGATGCAGTAGTGTCGTATACGCTGACTTCTATCGTTGATCAGGAAACAAATGAAACTGTTGCGCGCTGTTATGCACCGTCGGATTATACGATTGAACATCAAATTATGTGGTGGGGAGACGGTAAGTGGCAGAGTCCGGCAAGTCCAGTTCAGGTACAGATTCAGGCATCAGATAGCAATATGATGTATCAGATGGCATATATGTCAGATGTTCAGTATATGTATGATGAGATGTACGCGCAGCAGGGATTATATGAGGAAGGCGCATTATTTTATAACACTTATCCACAGCTGACACCAATGTATGCATCTGGCTATGCAGATTTTATTATAAGCAGTCTTGTGACGGACACCGATATTACAATTGAGGCAGAGGAAGAAGTGACAGCAGAGCAGGAAGATATACTTATAGAATTGGCGCAGCAGTGCTATGCTGAACAGCAGACAGCTGTACAGTCAGGAGGACTGGTTGTGATAGATGGAGTGGCATGTACAGCATCAGATCGCACATACTCATTTATGCTTGATGGAATCGACTATCGTGCGAAGGTTGTCACAATGACAAAGATTATCCAGTTTAGCATGACACAAGCAGCTGGCTACTCAGATACCTACTATGTATGGAATGCACCATATACCTATATTTATATGACGCCAACAGCAGCCTTTGAGAAAGGGCTTGATGATTTTAATTTATTCATGTTAAATACAAAGGTAAGCGATGGCTTTATCATAGCATCCGGCAATTTGAGTACTCAGTTAATTGCGCAGATTTCCTATGGTACACAGAGCACACAAACACCTGGTGATTATTTTAAGAGTGAAATGCAAAAGCAGCCAGATACATATGATACAGAAAGCTTCTGCGATTATATCTTGTCACAGAATGCATATGAGACATCAGATGGCAGCACAATAAAGCTTCCTAATATTTACGATTATGTGTATGAGGGTGATGATGGAAAGATCTATGCTGGAAATACGGCAGATCAGCCGGCAGGCTCAACAAGACTGTATGCAAAATAAGATTTGATAAAACATGTTTCATGATAGGATTTTGTTGAAGAAAAGCAGGATTAAATAAAAATAGGATCAGATAAAAACTGGCAGCACAGAGTGATAAGTTTCTGTGCTGCCGATTTTTTGGGGTAGATAATTTAATATAGATTTGCGGCAATGGAAGCAGCAATAACAGTTAAAAGACCTGTTACAGCAATAGACAAACTGCTGATTGCACCTTCGACTTCGCCCATCTCCATAGCCTTGGCTGTTCCTATTGCATGGGCAGAGGAACCCATTCCTACACCCTTTGCGACAGGCTCTGTGATATGAAATAGCTTGCAGATTGGCTCTCCGACGATATTTCCAAATACACCAGTGATGATAATAACAGCAACAGTAATAGTTGTGATGCCTCCAAGCTCAGTTGAAACATCCATACCTATTGCAGTAGTGATGGATTTTGGAAGAAGGGTAACATACTGCTCATGTGTCAGGCCAAATATTAAGGAGAAGGCATAGACACACAGCACACATGAAATGATACCAGAAACAATACCAGCAATGATTGCCTTCCAGTTGCTTTTAAGTTTTTCAATCTGTTCGTACAGCGGAATTGCGAGGCATACAGTAGCAGGAGTTAACAGATAGCTTAAATATTTTGCACTGAGATTGTAGCTTTGATAGTCAACCTTGCATACAACCAAAACGACAATGACAAGAATAATACTAATTAAAAGTGGGTTTAAAATTGGTGATTTAAATTTTCTCTTTAATAAAGAACCAACCTCATAGGCAGCCAAGCTCACAGCAACGCCAAAAAATAATGAATTTGTCAAAAAATCAAGCATATCAGATCAGATCTCCTTTTTAGCATTTTTTCTCTGTGCTTCTTTATGAATCACAAACTGTGTAATCTTTCCGGAAATGATCATAACAATTACGGTTGAAACAAGCGTAATTACGGTAACTGGTACACCAATAGGTGCAAGCTGCGGCCATGATTCAAGAAGTCCTACACCAGCAGGGATAAACATAACCGGCATAATTTCAATGAGAAGCTTTCCAGTATCCTGTACATGTTCAAGCTTAATAGCACCGCTTAACAGGCCAATGAATAAAATTGTGAAGCCGTAGACACTTGCCGGAACTGGCAGAGGCAACACTTCGTGAAGTAATTCTCCAATAAAAGAAATTAGAAGAATCAATAGAAATTGTCTGAGATATTTCATAAATATCCCCCCTTCTACACATGTATTAGTGCAAATAAAACGTTTTTACTATCAAAAGGAAGTTTGTCCTTTGAAAGCACATGCATTACTTTAGCACAGAAGTTTGTCGAAAACAAGAGGACGAATTTTACAAAGTTGGCATGGATCGAGTGCGTTCATTTGTCCAAGTTACAGTTTTTGAAAGAGAAATTCAGAAAAACTACCTATCAAAACGAGTTAAAAAAATTTTTTTTGAGTTAGTTGCAACTTCAACTTTACAATTTGAAATGAGTATGATATAGTAAGCAAAACTACTCTTTGCACTGCAGTATTCAATACAGTACAAACTGAGCAGGCCGGGGATTTCCTGGGGCCGGGTCGTAAACGACAGTGGATTTAAACATCTGCGGGACAGTATATGGAACTACTGATTTCGTGGGTGTATTTTTTTACCCTCACGAAATAAAGTGGCATAAAGAGCTATCATCCATATTATTTTAGGAGGTAACTATTATGGAAAAAAACAAAAAAAATCCGCAGGCCAATTTAGAGCCGCAGGAAAAACAATTTGAAAAAGAGGCGATGAGAGTCTCAAGCGTGAGCATTGTTGTCAATGTACTTCTTTCACTCTTTAAACTGTTAGCCGGTGTGGTTGCCCATTCTGGTGCAATGATCAGTGATGCGATTCATTCAGCTTCAGATGTGTTTAGTACAATTGTTGTCATGGTCGGTGTCCATCTGTCCGGTCAGAAATCCGATAAAGAGCACCCATATGGACATGAGCGAATGGAATGTGTTGCAGCGATTGTTCTTGCAACCGTTTTAGCTGTCACTGGTATTGGAATTGGAGGTTCTGCAATTCAGTCCATTGCAAAAGAGAGCACAGGAGTGGTTGTGGTTCCTGGTGTGCTTGCACTGGTTGCAGCCGCTGTATCTATTTTGACAAAAGAGGGCATGTACTGGTACACCAGATTTCATGCAAAGAGAATTGATTCTAGTGCATTGATGGCCGACGCATGGCATCACCGCTCAGATGCGCTCTCTTCAATTGGTGCACTTGTTGGTATCGCAGCATCCAGAATGGGCTATCCGTTAATGGATCCTTTAGCCAGCCTTGTAATTTGTTTCTTCATCGAGAAGGCAGCACTTGATATTTTCAAGGATGCAATTGATAAGATGGTTGATAAGGCATGCGATGAACAGACCGAGCAGGCAATTCGCGAATGCGCAAGTAAGCAGGAGGGTGTTGTTCGAGTTGATATGTTAAAGACTCGTGTCTTTGGCAATAAGATTTATGTTGATATTGAAATTGGAGCTGACGGAAATGAGACACTTCGCGAGGCACATGCAGTCGCAGAGGAAGTCCACAACCGCATTGAGAACGAATTTCCAAAGGTAAAGCACATCATGGTGCATGTCAATCCGGCGTAAACAATGCCAAGCGTTTATCTGAAAGGTGACAAGATTTACTGAGAAAATTGATAAAAATAAAAATGACTCTAGTTGAGATGCTGTTCTCGGCTGGAGTTATTTTTGGTTAAGAATACCATGGACAACACACTTCGAATGAACTATACTGGAAAAAAAGCGCGGCTGCGCAGAAGTGAGGACGACTATGATTCGAGTAACGATATGGAATGAATATTTGCATGAAAAGGAAGAGCCAGTACGCCATATTTATCCAAATGGAATTCACGGTTGCATTAAGGAATTTTTGGAGACAGACGAGGAACTGTCAATTCAGACAGCTACCTTTGAGATGCCGGAGCATGGACTGACAGAGGAAGTTTTGGAACAGACCGATGTACTAATTTTCTGGAGCCATATGCGTCAGGAGCAGTTTTCGGATGAGGTTGCAAAGAGAGTCTGTGATCATGTCCGCAGAGGAATGGGACTGATTGCACTTCATTCGGCACATTTCTCAAAGATTATGAAGGGACTGCTTGGAACAAGCATGACGCTTCGCTGGAAGCATGGAGAAAGTGAACGTGTCTTCTGTACAGCGCCTTACCATCCAATCGCAGAGGGAATACCAGAACGCTTTGATATCCCAAAAGAAGAGATGTATGGAGAGTACTTTGATATTCCAAAACCAGATGATGTGATCTTTACTGGATGGTTTTCATGCGGTGAGGTTTTCAGAAGCGGCTGCACATTCCATAGCGGTTATGGAAAAATCTTTTATTTCCAACCTGGTCATGAAGAATACCCGGTTTATTATATTCCAGAAGTACAAAAGATCATTAAAAATGCAGTGTACTGGTGTAAGCCAAGTGTGAGAAAGACAAGCCCACTAGACTGCGCAGAAGTAAAAGAGGTGACGCTTCCATGAAAATATCTGTATTTTACGAGCATATCGAAAAAGCATGTGAGCAGACAAAAAAGCCACTTGAAGAAGTGCTTGAACACGTAAAGAAAAGCGGTATTGATGGAATAGAGATGGATTACGATATGCTGTCATCTGAAGATGATGAACAGTCAATTTTAACGTCTTTAAAGAAAGCTGGGCTTGTCATAAGCAGCATATACGGCTTTTGTCATTTGGACAGTGATCCAGAAGAACAAAAATGTCTTGATGTAATTGATCAGGCCGCAAAAAATGGCTGCAGTCGTGTGCTTCTTGTGCCAGGATTTTTCAGTGAGGCAGATGCAAAGATATTTGGAGAGTCTGCAGATGATTGGGAAAAAACAGTGGCATTTATGCAGTCAAATCAGGTAGTGCAAAATATTATGGCAGGTCTTCGTAGAGCAGTTGCCCATGCAAAAGAAAAGAATGTCATTGTGACACTTGAGGATTTTGACAGCACATTGTCACCATGTTCTAGAATCAATGCGTTAAAATGGTTTATGGAACAGGTGCCGGGGCTTTGTTGGACGCTGGATGCTGGGAATTTTGCTTATAGTAGTGAGAACATATTAGATGCATATGAGGTGCTTCGTACATATACTGCTCATGTCCACTGCAAGGATAGGGGAACAGAAAATCCAACATCAAATGGAATCACAGGCACATATAATAAAGGTCTTCGCCCGGTCAGCGCTGGAGATGGCTATATTCCACTTGATTCGATTCTTTCCTATTTAAAGAGAGATGGTTATGAAGGATGGCTTGCAGTAGAGCAGTTTGGTCTGGAAAATCAGTATGATGGAATTGTAAGATCGGCGGAGTATTTGATGAAAGGCGAGTTCAATACATGGAGGTAAATTATATTATGAAACTTGAAAATTTTGTAGGAATGATGACAGGACATTTTGATAATAAGGATCAATTTAATAAGATGCAGGCAGAAGGGAAAATATATCCATATGCGGAACATGTAAATACAATCTGTAATGACAAAATAAATAACCTTCCTGAAGATTTC
>CAUCWU010000129.1 GCA_958446555.1 uncultured Lachnospiraceae bacterium
ATGAAATTGAGAGCCATGAGCTTGAGGTTGACGAGGCAGAGGATGAGGTTGGTATCATTGGCTATCAGAAGCTGCTTGAGGATATTGAGTTACTTGACGGTGCCTGTGAGGAGTTTGATCAGGAGAAGGTAAGCCGCGGTGAATTGTCGCCGGTATTCTTTGGTTCTGCACTGACAAACTTCGGTGTAGAGACCTTCCTGGAGCATTTCTTAAAGATGACCTACGCACCGCTTCCAAGACACAGCTCAGAAGGCGATATCAGTCCGTTTGATGACAATTTCTCTGCATTTGTCTTTAAGATTCAGGCAAATATGAATAAAGCACACAGAGACCGTATCGCATTTATGAGAATCTGCTCAGGAAAGTTTGAGGCAGGTATGGAGGTCAATCACGTGCAGGGTGGCAGAAAGATTCGTCTGACACAGCCACAGCAGATGATGGCATCTGAGAGAACCATTGTAGAGGAAGCTTATGCAGGCGATATCATTGGTATCTTCGATCCAGGTATTTTCTCAATCGGTGATACGATTTGTTCTCCAAAGCTGGGTAATCTGAAATTCGACGGAATTCCAACCTTCGCACCAGAGCATTTTGCAAGAGTTCGTCAGGTTGATACAATGAAGCGTAAGCAGTTTATCAAGGGAATCAGCCAGATTGCACTTGAGGGTGCAATTCAGATCTTCCAGGAGTTCAATACCGGAATGGAAGAGATCATCGTAGGTGTTGTCGGTGTGCTGCAGTTTGATGTATTAAAATTTCGTCTGGAGAACGAGTACAATGTTGAGATTCGTCTTGATCCGCTTCCGTATGAGTATATTCGTTGGATTGAGGATTGGGAGAATGTGGATGTAGCAAAGATCAACGGAACCTCTGATATGAAGCGTATCAAGGATTTGAAGGATCGTCCGCTGCTTCTGTTTGCAAACAGCTGGAGTCCGCAGATGGTTCTAGAGAGAAATCCGGGATTAAAGCTTTCTGAGTTTGGAACCGAGCACTAAACGAAAAATGATACGTACGAATTGCTTACTTTCTGGAAATTGAGTAATTCTAAAAACAGCAGTTGTCAAATACGCATATACTGTACCAAGACGCGAAAATCGTTCGAGGTTCGTATATGCGTATTTGCGATTTAAAACAAAAAGAAGTGATCAATATAAAAGACTGCAAGCGACTTGGCTATGTGTGTGATATTGAGTTTGACTGCAAAACTGGCTGCATAATCGAACTAATTGTGCCGGGAACTGGAAAAATCTGTGGACTGTTTGGGCGGGACACCGAATATCGAATCCCATTTTGTAAGGTATGTCAGATTGGGCCAGATATCATATTGGTTGATATTGAAGATGGTGAAAAACCAATCAAAGAAAAAGGAAAACCACAATAATCTCTCTAAAAAAACCGAAAAATAACCGCAAAATATTTAGAAAAAACTTGACCTTATACGCACTTTTATTTTATAATAATCGCATAAAAGGGATGCTGGCAGACAGCAGGAATGGAGGCAGCAATGAAGTGTCCGTTTTGCGGAGAAGATACAACAAAAGTAATTGACTCAAGGCCTTCTGATGATAATACAGCGATCCGCAGGCGCAGAATGTGCGAGGTGTGCAACAGACGCTTTACCACCTATGAGAAGATCGAAGTATTTCCACTGATGGTCGTGAAGAAGGATCAGACAAGAGAGACCTATTCGAGGGAAAAGTTAAAAACCGGTATTGTTATGGCCTGCCATAAGCGCCCGGTGCCGACAGATGCGGTAAATCGTCTGGTAGATGATATTGAAAACACGATTTTTAATCGCTATGAGAAGGAAGTCAGTAGCCAAGTAATTGGTGAGCTGGTGATGGAAAAATTAAAAACGCTTGATGAGGTTGCTTATGTGCGCTTTGCGAGCGTCTATCGCTCTTTTACAGATTTGAATAATTTTGCAGAAGAGCTAAAAAATATGATTCAGAAAGAGAAGAAGCAGTGAGTAGATTATACCCATGGGCAGAGGCAAACTCTGCTTATCAGATTGACTATAAAAAAGAATATGATAACGGTGTGAGAGGCGTATTGTTTGATGTAGACAATACGCTTGTTCCGCATGGAGCACCGGCAACCAAGCAGGCAAAAGAGCTGTTTGAAACTTTGCACAAGATTGGATTCAAGACCTGTATCATTTCAAACAATAAAGAGGCTCGTGTCAGCCCATTTGCAAAGGAAGTTGGAAGTGACTATATTTATAAAGCGGATAAGCCGTCAGCGCGCGGTTATAAGCAGGCAATGGAGCGCATTCATACAACACCAAATACAACGATTTTTATCGGAGATCAGATTTTTACTGATATTTATGGGGCAAACAGAGCAGGGATTCGCACTTACCTAGTAAAACCGATTCATCCAAAGGAAGACATTCAAATTGTGTTAAAAGGCTATCTGGAGAAAATTGTGTTATTCTTTTATCACAGAAAGGGAAAAAAATGAGTTTAATGATAAATTCAGAGTCAAGTTCGAAAAAAAAATCGGTTATTTTGATTGGCTTTATGGGATCTGGAAAGACAACTGTGGGAAAAGAACTCTCAAAGAGTGGACTAGAGTTTTTGGATACAGATGCCTATATAGAAGAATGCGAACAGATGAGTATTTCTGATATTTTTGCAAAAAAAGGAGAGGCTTATTTTAGACACGCTGAGACAAAGGCACTGAAATCTCTTTTAAAGAAGACAAACCCATTTGTGCTTTCCTGTGGAGGAGGAATGCCGCTTCGAGAGGAGAATCGTTTGCTGTTAAAAAAGTTAGGTACAGTCGTCTACCTAAGAGTAAAACCGGAGACGGTGATCACACGTTTAAAAGGGGATACGACTCGGCCACTTCTTCAGGGCGATGACAGCGAAAATAAAGTGCGCACACTGATGAAAGAGCGAGAAGAACGCTATACAGAAGGGGCAGACTATATTTTAGATGTCGATCAGAAAAGTCCAAATGAACTGGTTAATGAAATTTTAACATTTTTTTCATGACTTTTGAAAATAATACTTGAAAAGTTGGATTTTTTATTGTATGATAATACAGTATGCAGCGCCGTTTAATGGGCGCTTGTGTTTGATTAGACCGATAGGCATCTGTGCAAGCGTACAGAAAGATGCCGTTCATTCTCATTTACAGGAGGAAAAAAGATGATTTCAGCTGGTGATTTCAGAAATGGTAAGACTTTGGAAATTGAAGTCACTGTCTATCAGATCCTTGAGTTTCAGCATGTAAAGCCAGGTAAGGGTGCGGCATTTGTTCGTACAAAGTTAAAGGATATCAAGAATGGTGGAGTAGTTGAGAAGACTTTCCGTCCAACCGAGAAGTTCCCGGAGGCAAGAATTGACCGTAAGGATATGCAGTATCTGTATCAGGATGGAGATCTGTATTACTTCATGGACAACGAGACCTATGAGCAGATCGCACTTGGTAGCGAGCTGATCGGCGATGCGCTGAAGTTCGTTAAGGAGAACGAGATGTGTAAGGTATGTTCCCACAATGGAAACGTATTCTCTGTAGAGCCACCGTTATTCGTAGAGCTTCAGATCACTGATACTGAGCCAGGCTTCAAGGGAAATACTGCTACTGGTGCTACAAAGCCAGCAATCGTTGAGACTGGTGCACAGGTAAGTGTTCCGCTGTTCGTAGAGAACGGTGAGGTAATCAAGATCGATACCAGAACTGGCGAGTATCTGTCCAGAGTATAATATATGCCGAGGGTCCAAAACCCAAAAAACATTCATGCTTGCATGATAAGGTTTTTGAGTTTAGGACCCGTTAAAATATGAGGATGCAGCGAGTTGCGAAGCAACAGAGCAATTCGTGCGTATATCGTTTTAGCATGCATGCACCTGTAGCTCAGTGGATAGAGCAGTAGAATCCGGATCTACGTGCGGGGGTTCGATTCCCTTCAGGTGTGTTCTCTCATCCAGCTTTTCTAGATTGAAATGGAGGAGCACTATGGAGTATCAACAATTTTTATTTACAATTACCGCAGGACTTCAATCAACCTATTCGGCAGATGAGAAGGTCACGGTACAGACAACAGAACAAAAACATACAACAAAGATAAAAACGGTGTCATTATACCATGGAGGAAAGCGAGTAACCCCTTTGATATATATGGCACCGTTTTACCGTATGCATCAACATGGGTATTCGATGGAAAGCATCCAAAGAGAACTTAAAAATGTACTCGACATGACGGTAGAAAACGATAAGATAAAGGGTGAGGTTTTCATTGACTTTTCAAGTGCAGCAAGTTGTCTGTCTGTGCGACTAATTCCGTATCAGAAAAATCAAAATTTTTTGAAACTAGTTCCACACAGAAGAATTCTTGATTTTGCAGTTGTCTATCAGCTGATCTTTGAAGAATCAGAGAAAGTAATGGGCGCAGCTGTTGTCTATCAGGATCATTGTAGAATTTGGAATGTCACAGAAGATATCTTGTTTCAGACAGCGATCTCTAGCATGATCAAGAGATTTCCACCGGCGTTTAACAGTGTTGAGGCATTAATTGGCATGCCAAGTGCTGCCAAGTCGTCGGACTTTCCACACCTATTTGCATTGACCAATAAGTATTGCTTTTTTGGAGCATCAGTGATTTTATACCCAGGTGTATTACGCCAAATGGCAAAAAAACTTGGAGGTGCCTATTATATTTTGCCATCAAGTGTGCACGAGGTCTTGCTTCTTGCAAAGGATAATGATGACACAATTCCAAAGGAGCTTCAAACAATTGTAAGAGAGGTCAATTTAACAGAGGCTGTCAGTACCGATTTTTTATCAAATCATGTCTATCTGTATGATCCAGAAAGGGACGAGGTTTCAATCGTGGTATGAGGTTAATTTTGTGGTAAATTTGCATAAAATAGAAGTCAAACAATGGCAAAAGAGATAAAAAGCTTGCATATTTTACAGATTCGTATTAAAGTATAGAGGAGCTTGGGCAATTTCAGCATCGATATGGTGTTAGAATTTTGCCAAACAGCTTTAGGAGAGGAAATGTCTATGATAGATGGAAAAACAGGACTCACTGGCCTTCTTGGAAGTCCGGTAGGTCACAGCATATCACCAATGATGCACAACACATCATTTCAGGAGCTTGGACTAAATTATGTCTATCTTTGCTTTGATGTGGGAATCGAGGGATTACAGGGGGCTGTAGACGGTCTTGTCAATCTGAATGCAAAAGGCTGGAACTGTACGATGCCGGATAAGTCGAAAATGGCACAGTTGTGCAACGAACTTTCGCCAGCGGCAGCCATCACTGGCTCAGTTAATACGGTTGTAAATGAAAATGGAATGCTGAAAGGATACAATACGGATGGAACTGGTTATATGAGAGCTGTAAAAGAAGCAGGCTTTGATATAACAGGAGAGAAAATGATGCTTCTTGGAGCAGGCGGCGCTGCAACGTCGATTCTGGTTCAGGCAGCACTTGATGGTGTTCGAGAGATTTCTGTATTCTGCCGCCCAGGAAAGTCCACAGGGCATGCAAGAAAGGTGATTGGCGAGCTTACCAAACAGACAGCTTGTCATGTAAATTTGTTTGACTATTCAGATGAATCAGTGATCAAAAGAGAGCTTTCACAGAGTCGCATTCTGACCAATGGTACAAATGTGGGTATGGCACCAGATACCGATCAAAGTGTGCTGACTGACCCAAAGCTATTCCATTCAGATTTGATTGTTTCCGATGTTATTTACAATCCGAGAAAGACAAAGCTGATGAAGATCGCAGAGAGTCAGGGCTGCAGTTGTTTTAATGGTTTGTATATGCTTCTTTATCAGGGAGCAGAGGCATTTACATTGTGGACAGGAGAACAGATGCCGGTAGAGTTAGTCAAGCACAGATATTTTGATGAGCCTGAGGCAAGACCAAACGTGGCAAAGTAAGGTGCCAAACGGCAGAATAGGAAGGAACTATGGCAAAAAATAACTTTAAAAGAAAGAAAAAACCAGGAATGATCCGGAGAATTCTCCCGTATTTTGTCATCATTCTGGTGGCGGCTGCGCTGATTTTTGCAGTTATTATGATCACGAGCCGAAAAGGAAATAAGGATCGTCAGGAAATTCAGACGGTTGTAGATGTGACTGAGAATCAAAACAATAACAACAATCAGATTCAGTCGCTTGAAAAGGATGGTGTGCCGGCTGTAAAAGAACTGGTACAGAATTATTTTAATGCGGTAAAGAATGCCGATGTGAAAACGTTGACAAAGATTGTTGCGCAAGAGACACCATTTAGCGAGGAAGCATTAAAAAAGCAGTGTGAGTATGTGGAATCCTATGAGAACATTGTCTGCTATACGGTTCCAGGTATTGCAGAGAATACGTATATCGCATATGTATATTATGAGATTAAATTTATTGGAATTGATACAAAGGCGCCGTCCATGATTCGCCTATATATCTGTCAGAATGAGGACGGAAGCTTGTATATCGATAAGAATGCAAAGGACGGCGAGATTGCTGCCTATATGCAGGAGGTTGCCGGATGGGAATCTGTGCGTGAGTTGGTTGCAAATGTTAATACTAGATACCAGGAAGCATGCGTAAAGGATGAGGCGCTCAAGAATCTAAAGGACATGCTTGACGGAAAGACAACCGTTCCATCCACAGAAGGTGGATCAATAGAGTCTGAGACAGGACTAGAAGAAAATACGTCAGAGTCTGCAAGTGAGTCAGTCGATGAGGCATCGTCACAGGCAGACGAGGCATAAGACAAGGAATGAGAGGAAACATGGAGAATACACAAAACGTAAAGAAAGTTTGGCAGGCAATTGATGATATCAAAAAGGTAATTAAGGGTAAGGATGAGAGCTTGAATAAGCTGATGTGCACGATGCTTGCAGGTGGCCATATTTTAATGGAGGATATTCCAGGTGTTGGAAAGACATTGCAATGCGCGAAAATACCCGTTCCGAATAGATATCCCGCAGGCTTCCAAGGGA
>CAUCWU010000130.1 GCA_958446555.1 uncultured Lachnospiraceae bacterium
ATCAAATGGATGACAATTGGCAATCAGAATACCACCTTCCTTCACCCACTCTGCAATTGCTTCCAATGTATTTTTTGTGCTGACTGCTGTGTCCAGCATCACAAGAATCTTTGTATTTTTCAGGCAGCCATCTAGAATCATCTTCTCGTCTGCCACATTCAAATCATATAATTTTCGAAGCTCAGACATTGCAAATCGAATGTTGTCCGACACCTGAGTTGATTTTGCCCAAGAGTCAATAATTGGCCAGAAAAATGTGATTTTTCGATCTGTTTTTCGTTCCCCAAGCAAATCCTGATATTTCTTTACAATTGCGCCAGCATTTCTTTCCTCCTTCTGACCATAGAGGTTTCCATAATAATGGAAAATTTGAACATCACCGTAGGCACACTGCAATTTCATGATTCATATCTTGTTTTCCTGCCTAATTTGAGACAGTTTCTCCTTTCTTTTTTTGCCACATTTTTTGTATTTCTAAGGCTACTATACTTCCTTTTTTCTTAAAAATCCATTGCAGAAAAGAAACAAAACATTGCAGATATCTTGATTTTGTGGTATGGTATTTTCAATAATAAGAGGGATTTATTTTCTATTTTTTATAACAATTTTTGGGGGAAATTCTATGGATGCAACTGCTCATATTGAGACTGATCTTGTCTCTTTTGGTTACTCAGAAAGCACTTATGTGATGGAGGACTATGCACTTCATTGTCACAATTTCTATGAAGTATTTTATTTTCTTTCAGGTGAAGCTGACTATCTGGTAGAGGGAGTCAATTATCAGCCAATGCCTGGAAGTGTTCTTTTGCTGTCTCCCCATGCCTTTCACGGTGTTCGCGTCAACAGCACCTCCCCATATCGGCGCTATTCGCTTCACTTTCATCCAGATCTTCTCGCTTCTGATCGCCGCGAATTTTTGCTTCGCGCCTTTCCTCAGATCGGAGAGTCTACAAAACAGCCAATTTATTTTGAGCACACACAAGCGTTTCATCTGCTCTCCTACCTTGAAAGCCTAGAATCCTGCTCACGAAAATCCGATGAGTTCAAAAAGCAAATGCTTCCGATCTGTGTGGAAGCTTTACTTGCACAAATTGCAGATATGCGCGACTCCTGCAGTGCATTTTCAAACAAAAATGAGGATCACACAACACAAATGAGTTCCATTTTATTTTATCTAAACCAGCATTTAAAAGATCCAATTACGCTAGATGAAATTGCTGACCACTTTTTTATCAGCAAACATCACTTAAACAAAGTATTTAAAAAAGCGACTGGGACAACCGTCATTGATTACCTGCTTCGAAAACGAATTGCCTATGCACAGATGCTTCTTTTTAATGGCTACCACGCAAAAGAAGCCGCTTCAGACAGCGGCTTCCTCGATTATTCTTCTTTTTATCGCTCCTACACGCGCATTCTCGGACATCCACCGGGAAAGGATCGCGGTGCTCTGCCAAAGCCACAGGAACAAGAAAATATCAATTTAATTTTTCAGTCGTGAGCCATGGGGACAGGTACAAGAAAATTTTGGCACTTACCTTTGAGCCACTGGGGACAATAGCCGGGCCAAAAGAACCGTCCCCATGGCCCGTTGTTATGTCAGCACGCGAATCTCTGCATTCTGATCAAGCGGATCGCGGTGCTGGTAATCAAACAAAACAAACTGCTTTTCATCCGTAAACGGTGGTTCAAAAACTTCTATGTGATAATCACGAATCACATCCTTATAGGAACTCTCTGGAAATGCTTTCAGGCATACTGCACGTATCTCTTCCTTATAAGAGTCCTGTTCAAGTGCAAATGATGGGCGCTTTCTTGCATAATCACGCAGATAATAGTCAAGCGTCAGAACCTGACGTACAAGTATATCATCAAGCGTTGTACGCGCTGCAGCAAAGTCGAGAATAAACTGATACTGTGCTTCTCTGCTATGTTTTTTTTCATGCATTTTTCGAGCACGGTATTCATCTGAAAGAGCCTCGAACAATAAAAATGGACGGTCAAATTGTTTGCACAAAACTTTAACGGTGTTAGAAAACTGTCCGCTGTTGTAGTATGTCTCAACCATCTCTTCTAAACCTTTCAGCCTAATAATGTCATCATAAGAAAGCCATGGTGTTTTTAATACTTCATATGGCGGCTCTGCCTGTGACAATATTCCATACTGGCTTGCCTGTGCCTGCATCGGAGAACCCTTTAACACTTTCAAAAAGCCTAACTGAAGCTGGCTTGGTTTCATCTTATACACCACATCAAAGGAATGCCCAAAACTCTCATAATCTTCTAATGGCAGACCTGCAATCAGATCAAGATGCTGATGAATGTTATGGGACTGACGAATTTTCTCTGTCACCTGTGACACACGCGCCAAATCCATTTTTCGGTTGATTGCGTGAATTGTGTCGGGATTTGCCGTCTGCACACCAATTTCTAACTGCACAAGTCCCGGACGCATTGTCTTTAAAAGTGCAATTTCTTCCTCATCAAGAATATCTGCTGCAATCTCGAAATGAAAGTTAGTTACGCCATTGTCGTGGTCGCGAATAAACTGCCAAATTGCCATTGCATGTGATTTTTTACAGTTAAAGGTGCGGTCTACAAATTTAACCTGTGGCACGCGCTGCTCTAAAAAGAAAGCAAGCTCCTTTTTTACTGTTTCAAGTGGACGAAAGCGCAGTTTCTTATCTATTGATGAAAGACAATAGCTGCAAGAAAACGGACAGCCTCTGCTTGTCTCATAATAAATAATTCTATTCTTAAAACCATCCATCCGTCCTGCCTCGTCATAGATAAATGGCAGCTCTTCCATAGGTGTGAGCGGCTGCGGACTTGTCTGGTGGAAGACTCCGTTTTCATCCAACCATGCTGCTCCATCAGGAAATGTCTCGGAGGGTGGATTTGCATCTTTTTCACGCGCTGCATAATACTCTATCAGCGCTGGAAAGCTTTTCTCTCCCTCTCCGTACAAAATTCCATCCACCTGAAGAAGTGAACGCAGGAAACTCTCACAGTCATAGGAAACCTCTGGTCCGCCAACCCAGATTTTGACATTTGGGCAGAGATTTTTTAAATTTCGCACTAGCTGTCTTACATAATCGATATTCCATATATAGCAGGAAAAGCAGATAAGATCGGCGTGATGAAGATAGATATCATCAAAAATCTCCGATGCATGATGATTTATTGTGTACTCAGCCAGCTCCACCTCCACCCCCAAAATCTGTTTTTGCCGAAGTTCGCGCAGTGCGCACTCGCGAAGCAGGTAAACTGCCGGGTTGGAATGAATATATTTTGAATTGATGGCCACTAAAAGGCACCGCATAATAAAATACTCCTTTTAATTTTTTGTTTAGCCTCTTAGAACACTAAGTGTTTTTCAAGAATCTTCACACAATGTTCCAGTTCACTCTGATCAGTCTCATCAAAGCGAGCCAGATCTGGACTGTCGATATCAAGTACTGCTGCCACGGCACCGCTCTTGTTATGAATTGGAATTACAATCTCCGAGCGAGATGCACTGTCACATGCGATATGTCCCGGAAACTCATGCACATCCTTTACAAGCTGTGTCTCATCCTTTTTTGCTGCTGTTCCGCACACACCTTTTCCAAACGGGATGCGGATGCAGGCAGGCTTTCCCTGAAATGGTCCTAGTACAAGCATATTTTCCTTCACAAGATAAAATCCAGCCCAGTTAATATTTTCTAACGCCTCATTTATCGCAGCAGACGCATTCGACAAATTTGCAATCAGATCTGGTTCTCCCTCGATTAATGCCTGAAGCTGCTGCGCAAGAAGTTCATATTTATCGTTACTCATGATACTTTTTTCCTTTCTGCCATTTGCTGGTTATCATTTTTGTTTTTACACTAATACGTAATAGCTATGTTTTCCAGCTCCCTGAGCCTTCATTTGTCCTTTTTCGCATAGCTCTTTAACCAATTTGGCGCTTCTTTCTCTTATTATATAAAAGTGAGAAAGAAACGTCAAGAGTAAGAAAGAAAGCTGCTACTGATCAATCCAAGCCCTTCGTGATATGTTTTTCTCTGTATTCTGTCGGTGTCATTTTATAATATTTTTTAAACATTTTGCAAAAGTAATCAACATTTTCAAAACCAACATTTTGAGCGATCACCATTACTTTTTTCTGTGTTGTAACCAATAGGCTGGCAGATTCCTGCAAACGATATTTTAACAGGTAATGTACTGGTGTGTCATGCAGGTATCTTCTAAATAAATTCAATGCCGTGCTTTTACTCACAACTGCCTGCTCTGCAATATCCTCCAATGAAATTTTTTCTCCAAAATGTTGATGAATATATTGCATCATGAGCTGCAGTCTGGCCTGAGAGGATGTAAAATCTTCCTTTTTCTCCTCAAGCTTTGTTTCTTCAACATGCAAATAAATCAAATACCAGAGTTCCTGTACCAAAAAAGATGTTTTCAGTTCGTCATCCTTTTCTTCTTTTTGTACCTGCACAATCTTTTCCATGACATGTAAGATGTCCGCCTGCCACGGTATTTCTGGCAAAAAAGTCAAGCCTTCCAGCGTGGAATGTTCGATTGGTTCCACATATTTTTTGTAGATTAAGCTGCTCTGTGGTGCGATAAATGTCGGTACAAAAACAAAATTAGGGATCACTGCCCCCTCTTTTGAATAAAAGCGATGCAGCACCTTAGAATTTACAAAAAAGCCTTGTCCCGCTTCAAGTGTAACTTGCTTTTCGCCCACCGAAAACACAGCAGTTCCATTTTCCACATATACAAATTCAAATTCAACATGCCAATGCCATTCAATGCAGTGGAAATCAAACAGTGCTAAATTATCATAGTAAAACCGAAACGGATATGCACTTGTGCTGTGCCGAATGGTTTCCATCATATTTTCGTCTGTCAAAATTTTATTATAAAATGTGTTAAAATTCATTCTTTCGAATTCCTCCCCAAGCAACACAAATATACGATATTATACAATAAAAATCAGATATATTCCAGTGAAAATAAAATTATTTTGCGCTATTATACAGCAAGATGTTATCGTATTTGTTCTTTTAAGGCAAAGACTACGATACCTAAAAGTTTAATAGGAAGGATTTTTTCTCTATGAAAAGCAAGTATCAAAAAACGCTGATGGCCTGCTATCTTGGCTTTATCACGCAGGCCATCGCAGCCAACTTTGCGCCGCTGTTGTTTTTGACCTTTCATCGGACGTATCAAATTTCACTTGGAAGGATAGCTTTTATTTCAACAGCATTCTTTTTTACACAGCTTCTTGTGGATCTTTTCTGCGCTAAATACGTAGACAGGATTGGATACAGAAGAAGTGTTATTGCATCTGAGGTTTTCTCCGCTGCCGGACTGATCGGACTTGCATTTTTGCCAAGTCTTCTTCCTGATCCTTATGTTGGCATTTTAATCAGTGTAATCATTTACGCAATGGGAAGTGGTCTCATCGAAGTTCTTGTCAGCCCTATTGTAGAAGCATGTCCATTTGATAATAAAGACAGTGTTATGAGTCTTCTGCACTCCTTTTATTGTTGGGGATCTGTTGGTGTTATCTTACTATCAACGATCTTTTTTGCCATCTTTGGCATTGAAAACTGGCGCATTCTTGCCTGCATCTGGGCTTTGATTCCGCTCTACAATACCTTCAACTTTATCTCTTGTCCAATTGAATCTCTGACAGAGGAGGGGGAAGGCTTAAGCATCCGCCAGCTTTGCCATATTCCAATTTTTTGGATTGCGCTCATTCTTATGGTCTGTGCCGGTGCAAGTGAGATTTCTATGGCTCAGTGGGCATCAGCTTATGTAGAATCCGCTCTTGGCATTTCCAAAAGCATCGGCGACATCATCGGCCCCTGCCTATTTGCTGTTATGATGGGAACGAGTCGTTCCTTCTATGGAAAATATGGTGAGAAAATTGATCTAATGAAGTTTATGATTGGCTCTGGTGCGCTTTGTCTTGTGTGTTATCTTCTCTCTGCGCTCGCACCACTTCCATTCTTAAATCTTGTTGGATGTGCCGTATGTGGATTTTCTGTCGGAATCATGTGGCCGGGTACAATCAGCATCGCCTCCAAAAAAATCCCACTCGGCGGAACCGCCATGTTTGCGCTTCTTGCTATGGCTGGTGACCTTGGCGGTTCCGTAGGTCCCGGCATTGTTGGCTTTGTTACGCAAAGTGCCAATGATAATTTAAAAGTCGGTATGCTGGCCGGCTGTGTTTTTCCAACTGTCTTAGTTCTTTCTGTTCTTCTGTTAAAAAGAAAGCGAGCAGAAGGTTAACTTTATAGCAAATACAAATTAAACTATAGTTTCAAACACGAAAGGAGCAATTTACAATGAATTTTCAATGGCTGAATGAAAGCAATTTAACAAAAGAAGGTAAAAAAATCACCATCTATGCCCCAGCAGGAACTGATTTTTTCTGCAATGACGGCACTGTTTCCGAGGAAGGCGTTACCCCGGAATCTCTTCACAATGCACCTTTTTATTATCCCGAACTTTCCGGCGACTTTGTACTCACAGTTAAAGTATCTCATGATTTCAAAGACACCTATGACTCCTCTTCACTCATGGTTATGGAAGATCTGAAAAACTGGGCAAAAAGCTGTTTTGAAAAAACGGATTTTGGCACACACGCCGCTGTCAGTGTTGTTACAAAAAACGGCCGCTCCGATGATGCCAATGGATGCAACCTCTCCGGCAATACCGCATGGCTTCGAATCTGCAGAGTCAACAATTCTTTCTCTTTCTTATACTCTGAAGATGGTACACATTTCTACATGACAAGATTTTTCAATCTTTCCGGAATGGAAACCGTAAAAGTTGGTATGCTTGCACAGGCACCACAGGGCGACGGTGGTTATCGCGTTTACGAAAATCTGACCTTTGAAAAAAGAACTGTTAAAAATATCCGCGCTGGCGAATAAA
>CAUCWU010000131.1 GCA_958446555.1 uncultured Lachnospiraceae bacterium
GACGCATGTATCAAGTTTGCAGTTGAGCATACAGCAGGAAGAGTTCCAGTTATCGCAGGTACTGGTTCAAACTCCACAGCAGAGGCAATCCGTCTGTCCACTCATGCACAGCAAAATGGTGCCGATGCACTGCTTCTTGTAACACCATATTACAATAAGGCAACACAGAAGGGCTTAATTCAGCATTATACAGCAATTGCAAACAGTGTTGATCTGCCAATCATTCTGTACAATGTTCCTTCTCGTACTGGTGTCAACATTCTGCCTCAGACAGCTGTTACGTTAGCAAAGACAGTAAAGAACATTGTAGCAATCAAGGAAGCAAGCGGAAATATCTCCCAGGTAGCAGAGCTTGCTGCACTGGCAGATGGCTGCATTGATATCTACTCTGGAAATGATGATCAGGTTGTACCGCTTCTGTCACTTGGTGGTGTCGGTGTGATCTCTGTTTTATCCAATGTAATGCCTAAGCTCACCCACGATATGGTTATGAGCTACTTAAACGGTGATGTAAAGCTGAGCCGTCAGTTACAGCTGTCAGTAATGAATCTGACAAAGGCACTGTTCTGCGAGGTAAACCCGATTCCGGTAAAGGAAGCATTGAATATGATGGGATGGAATGCTGGCGCAGTTCGTTCTCCACTGTGTGAGATGGAGCCACAGCATAAGGAGCTGCTTCGCAAAGAATTAGCAGCAATGAAGTTACTCTAATGCGCGATTGAAACAAACAATAATTAGACAGGTGAGGAAGAATAGAAGATGGTACGTATTATTTTAAACGGATGCAATGGTGCAATGGGCAAGATGCTTGCCAATATCATTGATCAGGATGAGCAGGCACAGGTTGTAGCAGGTGTTGATATCACACAGTCTTCAGATTGCTCGTTTCCGGTATTTGAGTCAATCTCAGCATGTGATGTAGAGGCCGATGCACTGATTGATTTTACAGTTTCCAAAATCACCGATATGGTACTTGACCAGTGTGTAGAGAAGGGATTGGCACTTGTTCTTGCAACGACAGGACTTTCGGATGAGCAGCTGGCGCACGTAAGTGAAGCAGGAAAGAAAATTCCGATTGTACAATCCTACAACATGTCACTTGGAATCAATACACTCGCAAAGATTGTAGAGTTAATCACACCAGTTTTGGCAGATGCCGGATTTGATATCGAGATTGTAGAGCGTCATCACAGACGTAAGTTAGATGCACCAAGTGGAACTGCAATTATGCTTGGAAATGCAGCAAACAAGTCCTTAAATGGCGAGTATCATTTTGTATTTGACCGTAGCGAGAGACGCGAAAAGAGAGATCCGAAGGAGATCGGCTTCTCAGCAGTCAGAGGCGGAACCATCGTAGGAGTACATGATGTGATTTATGCAGGAGAGGATGAGGTGATCGAATTAAATCATCAGGCATTCTCTAGAGGTGTCTTTGCAAAGGGTGCTGTGCAGGCAGCGAAGTTCTTGCAGGGAAAAGAGCCGGGCGTATACACAATGCGTGATGTAATCGGATAAAATGTGAAGCCACTAGTTTGTAGTACGATCCCCCATTCGGTCAAGTGATTAGTCGGCGAGCCAAAATCGCTTCGCCTTACGGCTACGCTACACGGCGTCGCCTCGTGAAACACTTGAACTTCAGGGGGATCTACATGAACTGAGTGGCTTTTTAAATTACAAGCCGAATACTAGATCCTTCAGAAGCCGCAACCGCAGCAGCTGAGTAGTAAGATCCAGATTAGCGCGTCACAGCCGCAGCCGTTTCCATTGTTGAAGAGGCCGGTTCCGTTGCCACAACCACAGCCGTCACCATTGTTCCATCCACCGCAGAACAACAGAATCAAAATAATCCACATGCAGTTGCTGCAACCGCAGGAATTCGTTGTCTGTGTGCATCCACCGCAGTTTGTTGCTGCCAAATCACTCATAGGAGATACCTCCAAAATCATTTACAGTGTATCTTATGCACCGCGTGTGCAGAGGGTTACACTTTTTTCTTTCGATTCTTTTTTAACAAATCTTGAACTTCAAGAAAGCTACTTTCACTGATGAGGGCGGGATGTGCATGCGGATAGATGCTCCATTCCTCTTTTGAAAGAGCAATTCGTTTCTTACTTTTCACACTTTCTTTTTGCATGGTTCCCTGAATTAGTGTACCAGTGTAGATTGGGTTGGTCAAAATTCTTCTTACGCTTGACGGTGCCCATTTGCATTTATTATCTGAATTTGTTTTAGAAACTATTTTTTGTGGTAGCTCAGAAGAAGCGGCCCAATTTTTTTCATCCTTTTTTAAGAATGGTGTTTGAAATAAGAGTCCTTGTTGGATTTTATAGAAGCAAGGAGAAGGCACTTGCCATTTTGTAAGGACAGCGGCAATTTTTGCGAGGCTAAGTCCATTTAAATAAAGCTCATAGATTGTTCTTACGACAGAAGCGGCTGGTGGATCAGGAACTAGATGGTGCGAATCTTTGGGATCTTTCGTGTAGCCATAGCAGGCAAATGATCCGATAAATTGTCCTCTGTTCATTTTTTCGCGCAGGATTTGCCGAATATTATCAGAAAGATCCTCACTGTACCATTCATTCACAAGCCCATTAATCTGGCGCATTTTCATTCCCTTTGGATCATCTGTATCAGTTCCGTCGCACACCCCAATAAAATGAATCCCCCACAATGGAAATAGTTCATTCAAATACTTTTGAGCAGTCTCTAAATCTCTTGTAAAACGAGACTGATTTTTACACAAGATTGTATCAAAACGTCCACATCTTGAATCCTCAAGTAATCGACAAAAAGCAGGTCGCTTATTATCCAAACCCGAATAATTGTCATCGACATAGACACAGTAAATGGAAAATCCATTTTTTTTCGCATAGTTAGATAGTAGCTTTTGTTGGTTTTGAATGCTCTCGCTCCATTCATTTTCAGCCAAAGCATCATCCTCACGCGAGAGACGGCAGTAGATGGCAGCCTTCTTCTTCATATAAACTCCACATTTTTCTTTTTATTAGTGTATGTGAATGATGGTAGACACGGTTATATAGAAAAGGTGACGAGGCGATTGTGCTTTACAAGACTTTCTGTGTAGAAAAGAAAAATTTTCTCAACAAACCTATTGACATAAACGCATCAATGGAGTATATTTAAGTTAACGATTAAACAAACGTTTAATTGAAAGACGAGAATAAATGATTCAAACGCTAAGCATCAAATACCAAGCGTTTCGAAAAGAAAGGATGGCACACATTATGAGAAAGACATTTGAGTTAGAGGATTTAGACTGCGCAAACTGCGCTGCAAAGATGGAAGAGGCAATCAAGAAGCTTCCAGGCGTAAAGAGAGCAACTGTAAACTTTATGACACAGAAGATGATTATCGATGCTGAGGATGACAAGTTTGATGAGGTTGTCAAGGAAGCTGTAAAGTGCATCGCAAAGGTTGAGCCAGATTGCAAGGTAATCCTGTAAAGACGGTTGAAACGTGTAGATCACCACATCTTGCCTGACTGGTTGGATGTGGTGATTTTTAATAGAGAAAACTAGGGGAAAGGTGTGATTTGTTTATGTTAAAGAAAATGACAAAAAAGCAAAAGAAGCAGTTCTATAAGATTGTCGCTGCATTTGTTTTGCTCTTAATCGGAGTGTTGCTTCCGATACCGGATCTGTATAAGTTAATTTTCTTTATTCCGGGTTATCTGATTGTCGGATACGATGTACTTGTCAAAGCGGCAAAGAACATCACAAAAGGTCAAGTATTTGATGAAAACTTCTTAATGGCGATTGCAACAATCGGTGCATTTGCCCTTCAGGAATACACAGAAGGCATTGCTGTTATGTTATTTTATCAGGTTGGAGAGTTGTTCCAGTCATACGCAGTTAATCAGTCCAGAAAATCAGTTGCATCTCTGATGGATATCCGTCCTGACAGTGCAGTAGTGCTTCGTGACGGAGTCGAGGAAGAGGTATTTCCGGACGAGGTTGCAGTTGGAGAGACGATCATTGTAAAGCCGGGCGAGCGCATTCCTCTTGATGGTATCGTATTAGAGGGAAGCAGTATGGAGGATACCAAGGCATTAACTGGTGAGGCTGTTCCAAGAAAGGTAACAGTTGGCGATGAGATCATTAGCGGATGTATCAACTTGACCAATATCTTAAAGATTCGCACAACCAAGGAGTACGGCGAGTCAACCGTAGCAAGAATCCTTGACTTAGTTGAAAATGCAAGTAGCCAAAAGGCAAAGGTAGAAAACTTCATCACCAAATTTGCTAGATATTACACACCAATCGTTGTTGGATTGGCAGCAGTGATCGGTCTGATTGTTCCGATTTTCTTGCCGGGTCATCCGTTTGCAGATTGGATTTACCGTGCACTTTCCTTCCTAGTTTGCTCTTGTCCGTGTGCACTTGTCATCTCCGTACCGCTTAGCTTCTTTGGTGGAATTGGATGCGCAAGCAAGAATGGCGTTTTGGTAAAGGGAAGCAATTATCTTGAGGCCGTCTCAAAGGCAGAGACAATGGTATTTGATAAGACCGGTACCTTGACCAAGGGTACATTCCGTGTGACAAAGCTTGCACCGGTATCCGGAACGGATGAGACCACACTTCTTTTAAATACAGCAACAGCAGAGCAGTATTCAAGCCATCCAATTGCACTGTCTGTCTTGGCTTCTTGGAAAGAGAAAAATGGTAGTGAGCTTGCAAAGGTAGAGGATGCACAGGAAATCGCGGGAAAAGGTCTTAAGGTGACAGCAGGCGGTCATGTGATCCATGCCGGAAACAAGAATTTAATGGCAGAGCTTGGACTTGATGTTCCAACTCCCGAGGAAGCAGCAACCGTTGTCTATACAGCAGTTGATGGCGCCTATATCGGTCATCTACTAATCTCTGATGAAGTAAAAGAGGATGCAAAAGAAGCGATTAGCCGCTTGCATCATATTGGTATCAAGAGAACTGTTATGTTAACTGGAGATCGAAAAGCGATTGGTGAATATACGGCAAAGCAGTTGGATCTTGATGAGGTTCATACCGATTTGCTCCCAGCAGATAAGGTAAGCTATGTTAACCAGTATTGCAATACAAAGACAAAAGGCAAGATGGTTTGCTTCGTCGGTGACGGTATCAATGATGCACCAGTTCTTGCAAGAGCCGATGTCGGAATTGCAATGGGTGGACTTGGCTCCGATGCAGCAGTAGAGGCAGCAGATATCGTTATCATGGAAGATCAGCCGTCAAAGTTAGCCGATGTCATGCAGATCGGAAGAAGAACCGTTCAGATTTGCCATCAGAATATTGTATTTGCACTTGCAGTTAAGATCATTATCTTAATATTAGTTGCAGTTGGACTTGCTAATATGTGGGCAGCCGTATTTGCTGATGTTGGTGTCGCAGTCATTGCAATCTTAAATGCGATGAGGACATTATATTATAAGCCGCAAAAGTAAGAAAATTGCGAGCCACTAGTTTTATGAAAAACGCTCGGTGAAGATGATTTCGTCGGCGAGCCAAAATCGCTTCGCCTTACGGCTTTGCTACACGCGCGGCTGCGTAGCAGACGATTTGCCTCGTGACATTCACCGAGCGGGGGTGCCAAGTGTGTGATGCTTGCAAATAATAATAAAAAAGCATGGATTTCAGCTTCAACTGAATTTCATGCTTTTTGTATATAATACCAAGGTCAAAAGCTCTAAAATTCGATCATAGCAACCGAGTAATTCGCGGGTATTATGATAGCAAAAGAAGAGGAAAAAAATGTACGAAGAGAAAAATAATATAAGAAACAATATAGGAAGCAACATCGGTCGCTTTGACTGGGAGGCGCGTCTTTTGGCGGCATCAAAGGCACTTTGCGAGTGGTATCAAAATGATCATAGAGACCTTCCATGGCGACAAAATACAGATGCATACCATGTATGGATTTCGGAGATTATGCTTCAGCAGACAAGAGTCGAGGCGGTAAAACCGTATTATGCTCGTTTTTTAAAGTCATTTCCAGATGTCAAAAGTTTAGCAGAAGCACAAGACGATGAGTTATTAAAGCTGTGGGAGGGACTAGGCTACTATTCAAGAGCGCGAAATCTAAAAAAGGCAGCAATTGTCTGTCAGGAAAAGTTTGGTGGACAGCTTCCGGCTGATTACAAAGAACTAGTAGAACTTCCCGGAATTGGAAGCTACACAGCAGGTGCGATTGCATCTATTTCCTATGGGCTAAAAAGACCAGCTGTCGATGGAAATGTGCTTCGCGTAATCAACAGAATTTTGGCAGACGAGAGTGATATTGCAAAGCCACAGACAAAGAAAAATATGGAAGACATGCTTACTATTTTTATCGAAGAATATTTGCCATATGATCCGGGAACGTTTAATCAGGCATTGATGGAGCTTGGCGCTTGCGTCTGTATTCCAAATGGAAAACCATTGTGTGAATCCTGTCCGGTGGCATTGGTGTGTCTTGCCCAAATTGAAGATCGAACTGAGTTTATTCCTGTCAAGTCAAAGAAAAAGCCGAGAAAAAAAGAGGAGCGAACCATCTTCGTCTTATCAGATGAAAGTGGAATTGTCCTTCATAAGCGTTCAGATCAGGGCCTTTTGGCAGGCCTTTGGGAGTTTCCATCAAATGAGGGAAATATGACAGAAGAGCAGGCAAAGCAAATGTGGGAAGAGCTGTTGGAAATACCAGTAACAGTCGAACCGCTTCCGGCCGGAAAACATATTTTTACGCATATTGAATGGCATATGAGCGCATGGAAAATTCAAATAAATGGCTCTCTTTCTGATTATAAAAATAGAATTGAAGATGCAGGACTTTTATTGGCATCCGAGGAGAATTTGAAAAGAATAACAATACCAAGTGCATTTGACAGGTGGTC
>CAUCWU010000132.1 GCA_958446555.1 uncultured Lachnospiraceae bacterium
ATATATTAGGAACCGCCCTCAACCTCCATCGATAGACGGCTATCTGGGAAGACAGGAGTCAAATCTTCAAAGTTTGGACGCTTTGCAGAAAGCTCTGGGTCAAAACCATTGATGGTATTGATGCGAATTAATGCGTCATATTTATTTTCATCACTATTTGGCTTTTGGAAACCGTCTACCATATCACCAGTCTTCATGCCAAAGCGGCGAATCTGGGATGGTGCAACATAGACATCCTGCTGGCCACTTAAGAAGTTTGCAGAGCGAAGGAAACCAAATCCCTCTGGAAGGACATCCAAAATACCACAAGCTGGCTGGCAACCCTCCGGAAGCGCTCCGTCATTGTCAAAGCGGTTTGCAAAATCATCACGGATGGCAGTATCAAAGCGGTTAGCAGAATCGGTGCGGCTTGTTGCGTCGGTTCTGGAATCAAAACGATTCGGATTGGAAAGATCGCTTCGAATAGAATCATTTCGATTTAAATCATTGCGGTTTAAGTCATTTTGATTCAGATCTGTTCTCGCAGAAAAGCGATTCATCGAGTCGGTGCGAATCGGTGAATCAAAACGATTTGTAGAATCATTTCGATTAAAATCATTTCGAGCAGAGTAGTTTCCATCATTTCGAACAGAATACTCATTTCTTGTATTATCATAACGGCTTGAAAAATCAGTTCTGTTGTTATCAAAGCGATTCATTGAATCGTTGCGAAGTCCCTCTCTGGAGGCATCAAAACGGTTTGAATACTCATTTCTTGTATTATTGTAACGATTTGAATAATCGTTTCTGGAGCTATCATAACGGTTTGAAAAAGTATTTCTGGAAGAAAAATCACTGCGGTATTCTCTATTTCCATTGTCAAAACGCTCGGAAGAATCATTTCTGGAAGCATCAAAGCGGTTTTGTGCATCATTATTTCGGTTATCAAAACGCGGATTGTCGCTTCTTGTATTGTCATAACGGTTTGTCAAATCATTTCTGGAATTGTCATATCGTCCTGGAGCATCATTTCTCGTATTATTAAAACGTCCGATGGAATCTTCGCGCCAGTTTGCATCGGTGCGATCATTTCTCACACGTGGCTTTCTCGGATGAATTGAGTGCGTATTCGACTGTCTAAGATCCTTAAAAGAGGAAGAAGAATACGAATTGTTTCTGCTATAGAAATTATTTCTTGCAGCTGCATAGGAAGGAGCAGAAGTGGTATAGCGGCGCTCTCTCGGTGCAGGTGTTTGTGCATCCGTAGCGGTTTCTTCTGTACTTGTGGTGTCTGCTGTTTCTGGCGTACTTGCAATAGAATCAGTCTCTGTCGTAGCAGGAGTGGTTGCATTTTCTGGTTCAGAAGAGGCTTCTGAAGAACTTTCCGATGAAATCGTATCAGATGTAGGTGTACTTTCTGTCTCAGTTGTTTGTGCCGATTCAGGGCTAAGCTTTTCCAAAATAACATCAATTAGCTGCGCTTTACGCAGAGTAGAAACGTTCTTGATGTGGTTCTCTTTCGCAATCTGTTTTAGCTCAGTGAGCGGAAGTGATTTTAATTTTTCACGCATAAATAACCATGCCTTTCTCATGTTTTTGTCAGACAAAATACAAATTATTATTTTTTAAATTTCACTTTATGAAATGAAGCGGCTCCGTGCCGCTGCCTGCGAAGTATCGCATCTTTATTATACGGATGAAACGGCAAAAAGTAAAGTAAAAAAATAAAGCAAAACTTGACGAATGTATATAAAATTGATATGATTATGCTAGGGTCAAAAAGTCACAAGCTGATCATGCTTGCTCATGCTTGCAGAAAAATTAAGACACGAGTACAGGAAATAAAGGAGGAAACAGAATGCTGTGGGGAGAAAAGCCATATTATTCGCTTGACTATTACCTAAAGCAGACGTTTGGCTCCAAGACCTATAAGGCATCCCTCAATGCAGGCTTTACCTGTCCGAACAGAGATGGTACAATCGGGCGAGGGGGCTGTATTTTTTGCAGCAGAGGCGGCTCGGGTGAGTTTGCAGGCAGCAGAACGCTTTCAATTCGAGAGCAAATTGACAGTCAGATCGAAAAGTTAGGCACATTTCACGCAAAGCAATATATTGCGTATTATCAGGCTTTTACGAATACATATGCAGATTTGGACTATTTAAGACGTGTCTATGAGCCTGCATTTTCTCATGAAAAGATCGCAGCAGTCGACATTGCAACAAGACCAGACTGTGTAGGAGAGGATGTAGTGGCACTGTTGTCTGAATATGCAAAGAGAAAGCCGGTTTGGGTGGAACTTGGTCTTCAGACGATTCATGAGGATACGGCGCGCTATATTCGAAGAGGATATGATCTTTCCTGCTTTGAACAGGCAATGGCGCGATTAAATCAGGCAAATATTCCGGTTGTTGTCCATGTGATTTTGGGTCTTCCAGGCGAGGATAAGGAGATGATGCTTGAGACGATTCGATATTTGAATCAAGCTGGTATTTTTGGCATCAAATTGCAGCTTTTGCATGTGCTTGAAAACACGGATTTGGCAGATGATTTTTTGGCAGGGCGTTTTCAAACATTGACTCAGGATGCTTATGTCGATTTGGTTGTCTCTTGCATTGGGGCACTTTCACCAGATATCGTCATACACAGACTGACAGGGGATGGACCGTCAGAGCAGCTGATTTCGCCGTTGTGGAGTAAGGCAAAGAGAAGTGTGCTCAATTGTATTCATCACGAACTGAAGAAACGGGGGATATACCAGGGCTGTTTTCTTGAGGGGCAGAGCTGATATACAGAAAGGAACTATTGGACTATGGCAGAACCATTGACATTATATAAATTAATGATACTTTATTTGCTGAAAAAGGTAAATTATCCGTTGTCAAACGGGCAGATGTCAGAATTTTTTGTGGGCAAATCATATACGGACTACTTTACCTTTCAGATGGTGATCAATGAGCTGCTGGGAACTTCTCTGATCCACAAGGAAACCATCCGAAATACATCGCGCTATGAGCTGACAAAAGAAGGCGAGGAAGTCCTTTTTTATTTTGAAAATAAAATCTCCGATGAAGTCAAACAGGATATGGACGACTTCTTAAAAGAAAACAATTTCAAACTTCGAACAGAAAATTCGGTTCTTGCCAATTATTACAAGAGCACAGCAAGCAATGATTTCGAGATTGACTGTGTCGTAAAGGAAGGAAAGAACACACTGATCGAGTTAAAGCTGTCAGCGGCAACTGAGGAGATGGCCGAGCAGATGTGTGAAAACTGGGAAAAGGCGAGCAAAGAGATTTATGAGTTTGCAATGAAAAAGTTACTTTGAAAATTTTTAAAATAGTACTTGCATAGCTTGAATTTTTGTGATATGATTCTATCGTTGCGTTGTATGTGCTAGGAAATAGCTGCGGCGAGACTTAGCCATGCATAGAGCGCGTATATCAAGAATAAAAATATGATGATGGTTGGGAACCATCACAAGGAAGAAGAGGTGAGATCATGAAGGAAGGAATCCATCCAGCATATTATCAGGCAAAGGTTACCTGCAACTGCGGCAACGAGTTCGTTACCGGATCTACAAACAAGGAGATCCACGTTGAAATCTGTTCCAAGTGCCATCCGTTCTACACTGGTCAGCAGAAGGCAACTTCCGCACGCGGACGTATTGATAAGTTTAACCGTAAGTATGGTTTAAAGAGTGAATGATGTTGACTGAAGCAGGTTGAGATGCGAAATCTCAACCTCTTTTGTCGTTTAAGGACAAAAAGGAGTGCGGATGAAGTCATCAGGTATCGGCGGTCAGGCCGTCATGGAAGGAATTATGATGCGAAACGGCAGCGAGTACAGTGTGGCCGTTCGCAAAGAAAATGGAGAAATTGAAGTCAAAAAAGAGACATACAAGGGCGTCGGATCAAAGTGCAAGCTATTTCGTCTTCCGTTTATCAGAGGAATTTTTAGCTTTGTTGATTCACTTGTTCTAGGTATGAAATCCTTAAATTATTCAGCAAGTCTGTTTATGGAGGATGGAGAACCGGAGGAGCCAGGACGCTTTGAAAAGTGGCTTCAGAAAAAATTTGGCGATAAGGCCGAGAAGGTCATCATGGATCTTACGATGGTCATTTCAATCATATTGGCAGTTGGTATCTTTATGGTATTTCCAGCATGGGTCTCAACACTGATGAAGCCAATTCTTGGAAATGGATTTTGGATGGCACTTTTTGAGGGCATACTTCGTATCGCCATTTTTATTGCCTATGTAGGACTCATCTCGTTGATGCCAGATATCAAACGAACCTATATGTATCATGGTGCAGAGCATAAGTGTATCAACTGCATTGAACACGGTCTGCCGCTCACAGTAGAGAATGTGATGAAGAGTTCAAAAGAGAATAAGCGCTGTGGAACCAGCTTTCTTTTGATTGTTATGGTGATCAGCATTTTGTTCTTTTTGGTCATTCGTCCAGAGACATTGTGGCTTCGTCTGGTCTCAAGAATCCTTTTGATTCCAGTGATTGCTGGTGTTTCATTTGAGTTTTTACGTCTTGCCGGAAACAGTGACAATCCAATTGTCAATCTGCTCAGCCGTCCAGGCTTGATGCTTCAGGGCTTGACGACAAAGGAGCCAGATGAAAAGATGGCAGAGGTTGCAATCTGCGCAGTGGAGGCTGTGTTTGATTGGAGAGCCTACGAAGAGGCAAACTTTAAATAAGTTCGAAATTGCAAGAAATCTAAAATTATAAGATGTTGGGGCAAAAGGTGATACCCACGAATTGCTCCGTTGCGATGCAACTTTCGCAATTCTAAAAACATTCGGATTCGCTGATTTTCCTTGAAAATCGCTGCATCCTCATGTTTTTGCAGGTCCCAAGCTCAAAAACCTAATCGTGCAAGCACGAACGGCTTTTGGAGCTTTTGACCTTGGTATCATAATAACAAAAAATTGGAGGAAGCTTTTTGATGGAACCAGTAACTACCACACAAGAAGAAAAGCCGCAAATGTCATGGGCACAGTTGCTTGAAGAGGGAAAGCAAGCACTGATACAGGCAACTGTGCCAGATGCAGATATTGATGCATGGCTTTTGATGGAATACTGTTTTTCCATTAATAAAAGCTTCTTCTTTTTGAATCGAAGAAAGCTTGCAGAGCCAAGCGAGAAAATTTCTCAGTATAGAGAACTGATTCAGCACCGTGCCAAGCGAATCCCACTTCAGTATTTGACTGGATCTCAGGGTTTTATGGGACTTGAATTTACCGTGACACCAGCTGTTTTAATCCCTAGACAGGATACCGAGACACTGGTGGAAACTGTGCTTTCTTATGCCAAGCAAAAGCCGAGTTGCAAGCTGATTGATGTCTGCACAGGAAGTGGCTGTATTGCCGTGTCATTGTCTTATTATGGAAATTTTTCCAAAGTGGCAGCATCTGATATCTCAAAGGCAGCACTTGAAGTTGCAAAGAAAAATGCAACCGATAACAGGCAGAAAATTTCCTTTTATCAGAGTGATCTTCTAGAACAAATTCCAGAAAAATATGATATCATCGTATCCAATCCACCCTATATAGAGGATGAAGTGATAGAAGGGCTTGAGCCAGAGGTAAAGGATCATGAGCCGACACTTGCCTTGTCTGGAGGTGAGGATGGCCTTATTTTTTATAGGCGTTTGACACAGACTGCAAAAGATCATCTAAATCCAGGCGGTGCGCTATTTGTGGAGATTGGCTACAATCAGTGGGAAACTGTCGCAGCACTTTTTGAAGAGAATGGATTTGAAAAGCCGACACTTGTACATGATTTGGCAGGATTAGATCGTGTGGTGTGGGCAGTGATGAAGAGATGATAGGCACGGGTGAACTGTTTTTTACGAAAATCAGCGAATCTGTTATTTGAGAATTGCTAAGTTTCCAGTAACAGAGCAATTCGTAGGTATTAGAAATCATAGTTGTAATTAATAAAAAGAAAAGAGGAGTTACTATGTTTGACCGTTTGGACGATATATTGATCCGCTTTGAGGAGCTTCTTCATGAGCTTGGCGATCCGGTTTTGGCATCCGATCCAGAACGTTTTCGCCGACTGATGAAGGAACAGGCCGAGCTTGCCCCTCTGGTGGAGACCTATACACAGTATAAAAAGACAAAGCAGAGCATTGAGGACAATTTGGAACTGTTAGAGGAAGAGCACGACGAGGAGATGCGTGAGCTTTTAAAGGAAGATTTGGCAGAGGCGAAAAAGCAGATTCCAGAACTTGAACAGAAGTTAAAGTTACTGCTTCTTCCAAAAGATCCAAATGATGACAAAAACGTATTTGTCGAGATTCGTGCCGGTGCCGGTGGCGATGAGGCAGCTTTGTTTGCGGCAGATCTGTTTCGTATGTATAACCGCTTCGCTGAGAGAAATCGTTGGAAGAGCGAGTTAATCAGTGTCAACGAGAGCGGAATTGGCGGTATGAAGGAAGTTGTCTTTATGATTTCTGGACAGGGCGCTTATTCTAGACTCAAATATGAAAGCGGTGTGCACCGTGTACAGCGTGTTCCGGAGACAGAGAGCGGTGGAAGAATCCACACATCCACAGCGACAGTTGCAATCATGCCAGAGGCAGAGGAAGTTGACGTTGAGATTGATATGAATGACTGTAAATTCGATGTATTCCGTGCATCTGGAAATGGTGGTCAGTGTGTCAACACAACCGATTCTGCTGTTCGCTTAACGCATATTCCAACCGGAATTGTCATCTCCTGTCAGGACGAGAAGTCTCAGCTAAAAAATAAAGATAAGGCATTGAAGGTACTTCGTGCGAAGCTGTTTGAATTAGAGACAGCGAAAAAACAGAGTGAGCAGGCAGAG
>CAUCWU010000133.1 GCA_958446555.1 uncultured Lachnospiraceae bacterium
ATACTGCATCCAGAGAGACTTCTGGAGGTCTCTACCTGCTTTGCGCGGGTAATTGGCATAATACCCGGAATAACCGGAACCATGATGCCCTGCTCTCTGATACGATATAAGAAGTTAAAGAAAATGTTGTTGTCAAAGAACATCTGAGTTGTCAAAAATTCACATCCTGCATCAACCTTCTTCTTTAAGTTTATAATATCTTCGTTTTTGTTGGCTGCCTCAACATGGCCCTCTGGATAGCAAGCACCACCAACACAGAAATCACCATAGGACTTGATCTCTGATACCAACTCGGATGCATAGTGGAAGTCCACAAATGGATCTCCCTCGAAATCCTTTGGACGATCTCCGCGAAGTGCAAGCACGTTCTCAATACCAGCTGCCTTCATCTCATCCAGAGTGGTATGAATGTTTTCCTTGGTTGCACCAACACAGGTCAGATGAGCAATTGTTGTCACACCTGCTGTATCCTGAATGCCCTTTGCAATTGCAACTGTGTTCTTTCTGGTGTTGCCGCCAGCTCCGTAGGTGACACTCATATAGCTTGGCTTCAATGCTGCAACGTCAATAGTTGCCTGACGAACAGACTCAAACTGTGCATCTGTCTTTGGTGGGAACACCTCAAAAGACAGTGTAATTTTTCCATTTGATAATATTTCATTTACCTTCATTTTTTATCATCCTCTTTCTTTTGAATCCTTATGGTTTCTGATGATGCCCAACCCATTTTACTTTGGTATAAACTGTTATTGTTTATTAGGGCATACTTGCGTTAAGTATAGCATGGATTTTCTTTAAAGGGAAGAAAATTTTTCCGATACTATTCCATTGGAAAAAACTATATTGAAGGTTCACGGGCGTTAAAGTTACCCTTGCTGTTTCTCTCACTTTCAATTATGATAGAAAAAAACAAGGAGCAAAACGATATGAGCACAAAAATTAAGATCTGCGGCTTGACAAAACCAGAAGAGGCCACTTATTTAAATGAAATTCATGCAGACTTTGCCGGAATGGTTGTCTTTTTTCCTAAGAGTAAGCGAAATATTTCACTTGAACAGGCAAAAAAAATAAAGGCCATGCTTGACCCTTATATTAAAACAGTTGCAGTGACGGTTTCTCCTACCCCAAAGCAGATTCGTGATATTTCAGATGCCGGATTTGATTTAATTCAAATTCATAAAGATCCGGCTGAATTAATACAAAAGACTTCTGATGCCGTGCATGAGTTTACCGATAAAGTTTCTCTTCCTATATTAAAAGCGTTTAATGTTTCAGATATTGACGACTATGCCCTCTGGCGCAATTGCCCAAATGTCGCCGGTTTTATATTTGACGCGGCTGAACCAGGAAGCGGCAAGGTATTTGACTGGACACTTTTACAATCACTTCCTCGAAATGAAAAGTTATTTATGCTAGCCGGAGGGCTGACAGCTGAAAATGTTTCAGCTGCCATTTTCACACTTCACCCAGACGGTGTCGATGTCTCCTCCGGGGTGGAATATACCAACCTAGGCTCCGCTCTCGGCAAAGATCCGGCTAGAATCCGCGCTTTCGCCAAAGCAGTACTCTGTAGTTAACTTTTTACTGCACTGCCATGCACGTCCCGATCAAGCGACAGCTGTCCATCCTCTTAAAGCGAAGCGCATCCCCTCTTCCATTGATTGTGCAAAGCGCATATCCTTTCTCTAGGATATGAAACTGTCGAAAATACAGACGATGATCATATAAAAACAGAGCATTCTGTCCCTCTGTCGGAAACTTGTCTGATAACAACAAAATATCATTCTTACAATATCTCGGTGAAAAATGATCGTTTGGCAATCGAACTGCCATATATACGTTTTGACATGCAGTCTTGATATGTTCTACGTCAAAGCTTGAAAATGCCACACCATCTGCAGTCTCTGCTGCCGGAATCAGGCAAGGGATCTCACGCTTTTGATTGTCCTCTTCTACTCCTGCCTGCCACTGTGCCTCTATTTCTGCGATCGCGCGAATAAATTTCTTTCCATGCTCGCCACTCTCACGATAGGCAAAAAGAAGCTGCTCTTCTTCCTCACGTGGACTTTCTCCCATTAGGCATTCCATTGATACATTTAATGTGCGACTGAGTGCCCAAAGCGTATCTACTCTTGGATTGATTGCTCTTCTGTAAATGATATTCCGAATCGTTTCAATCGGGACATTGGACAGCGTAGACAGCTTCTCCAGTGTCAGTCCTTTTTTATGCATCATTGTCTTTAGCTGTTTGTCAATCATTGTACATTTTCCTCCCACTTTACTCTTGTTATTTCTTCCAATTTGAAGTATTCTATTACCATAATGACTAATACTTACGACTTCTTGGAATGAAGTTATCTTATCACATGTAATTTGTAGTATGGTAGCTAAAATTACATTTTTAGTCAGTTTACAGACGTCAAAAAATACCGAAAACTATACGAAAGTGATGATACAATTTATGACACAGCAGGAACTTTTACTTCATTTTACAGAGAACATTGAAAGAGAGCGTGTTAAGCTTAACCTAACACAGGCGCAGATGGCGCAGAAGCTTGAGATGTCAACTTCAAACTATAAGAAGCTGATTGCCGGTCAGTATAAGCGCCCCAATCTATTTCTAGCTCAGTATCTGTATGAGCTGACAGGCAAGCTTCTCTTTGAATTTTTTGACTACTCTTCGCCTGAACTTGCCGCCGTTGTAAAGCTTCTTCAACTTTCCAACTCACAGAGAAGCTTTGTGGAGGGAATCATCGACTTTGAGCTTGATTTCGCTGAAAAAAATAAAAACGACTCGCCTGATGACTATCTGACTGTGCTTGTCCCGACCGGAAACTGCGAGGACGGTATGATCTGGGATTCTGCGAATATCAAAAAGGTCAACATTGCTCCTTACCGAAAAAAGTATGGCTCGCAGATTCATATCGGTGTTGAGATTACCTCGAACCACTTAAATCCAGTCTACTATATGGGCGACATTCTGTTGATTTCTCGCCGTCCACCGCGCGATGGTGACACTACGATCTTTTTAAATAAAGAAAACGGCTGCGCCTATTTGCGCCGCTTTATTCAACAGGTTCCTCGCATTCTTCAACCAATCAATGGTTATGGAGAAAACTTCTATATTGATCCCTACGATACAAAAGAAATGGAAAAATGGATCAAATACGGAATTGTGCCGACAAAAATTCGTGAATCGTGAAAAATAAGTTGCCTACTTGTCTCTTTTTGAAAATTTTAATAAACGCGCAGTTACATACGAGACAACGGGCGAGTCTCTTCGAAATGCACCATCACCTGAAGAGCGTCTACAACGGTTTCAAAAGCGCTACGTTAAATTCTGATCCAGTATCATTGCCATCAGTAGCAGTCAAGGCATCACTTCCTTTGACACAAGTCAGCCTGGACTGCTACCTTTGTCAATGATTGAGGGTAATCAAGGGCATTAAGCCCCTTTATACCATGGGGCAGTTTTTAGTGTAAATCAATACATTTATTCTGGTAATCGTCCCTCATACATAAAAGGCCCTCCTAATGATATTTATTATATCATAGAAGAACCTTCTGAACACTATTTACAGAAAAAGTTTCATACTCTCGTACAAGTGGCACACAAAGATGTGCCACTTGTACCCGTCCCCGTTGATTCGTCATTCTGTTGGAAAACTTATCGCTGTTGCATATGCATCCAGATACTGTACACCAGAAGCTGTCACCAAATTTAACGGTGTAATCTGGCATTGATAAACCTCTTTTGTGCTCACACCATCCTCTGCAAGACAAGTCGTAAAGTTATGCAAAATCTGATCCTCTCCATCCTGCTGTCCAATATACATAACCACATGGCCCTTCATCACAAGGAGTGTTCCTGGCTTCATTTCATGAATCTTTTCAAGCTTTTCTTCCTGTGTCATATTTTCAAGTGATACTACATCGGTACCAGTCTGCGCCAGTGCACTTGTATTTCTCGGAAGGAGAATACCAAAGCAACGATAAATAGAATTCATCGTTGATGAGCAATCCATATCTCCATTGGAATCGCCCCAGCCATAAGCAGTACCAATTAACTTCTTTGCCTGCTCTAACACATTCTCCTGTGTCAGTTCTAGATAACCAAAATGAATGCCATCCTGTGCTGTTGTCACTTCCTGATATGTCAGCTGTCCATTTTCCTCTCTCTGTGGAAGTGATACAGTCATGCTTCCATCTGCATCCTCTCTTGCAGCAAGGCTTGTACCCATGCGAAGTGTCGTATCAGAGAGGGTAAGCTTTGCATCGGTGACAACTGCACGGTCGCTGCTCTGCCAATTCTTTAATTCATCCAATGAACAGATACCGATATGGTCGGTCTCAACCCATCCTCTATAATTATTTGACTGAACAAAACTCCAATTGCCATCCTGTGTCTGATGAACAATTGCAACTGGCTCTCCAACTAATAACATGCTCTCCTGAAAATAATCAAATGCATTTTCCTCTAATGACTTTGAAGCCTTCTTCCAAGTTGGGAAGGAACGAACGGCTGCATTTTTTGTGATAACACCATATGAAATATTGATTTCATCTGCAATTCCATCCAGATTTCTTCTTGAAAGGATCTCATCCTGATCTGCCTGTGTAACCTGTACTCCATCCAAGTATGGCCATTCACCGTAAGTATAATTCTCAATCCAAGAACGAACCTCATCAGATGAAATTGACGTTAACGCTGTTACATCCACAACTCCAGAATCTGGATTTTTCATCGTCGCTTCATTGATGGTCTGATATACAGATTCGTTTTTCTGGGTGTCAGTTTCATCTGTACTCTGAGCAGATTCCTCATCTGCTACTGAAGTCTCCTCTGACAATTCAGTATCCTTATCAGCTGATGTGCAATTCTCCTGCTCCAAATCACTTTCATTTGCTGTTAGTGTCTGACTCTTTGACGCAGTTATTGACGGCTTTGATGCAAATTCCTCTGATTTTTTTTGAAGTTCCATATTGTTCACAGCATCTACAATGCCAAGCCCATGTCCACTCTCAGATTCCAAGTGAATACTCCCAAGTACTGCCCATATCAAAACGCCTCCCATCACTACAGTACAGGCAGTCATTCCAATCATTAACGGCTTTAAGCCAAGACCTTTTCTTTTCTTTTCATGCGGTTTGTTTCTTCTTTTCATTGACTCCGCCTCCAATCTATACGATTTAACGCTGCGACAACTCCTTAAGAGCTTACCAGCAACTTTCTATTTTTACTTATTATCATTTTATCTCATTTGTATCTTAGTATAAGCTTTTCTTTTTCCTTATTTATAATACCATTTTTTTCTGCTCTCGTCTTTTAATTATTTCTTACGATTATGTTAAGTTTCAATCTAGAATTGTAGCAATTGCAATTTTCCATATTTAGCGATTTGCAATTTTGCAACCTTTTTTGTTTTTGTATTTATAGTATCTATTTTGTTTTAATTAATACTATCAGTTTCTTTACCGTCTTATTTTCAATTTATAGTATAGGAAACAACTATCTTGATACCCTTATTTCTGTAAGCATTTTTGTCTTACAGATTTCTTTTTTAAAAAACTTACAGAACTTTGTGCTATCAAAACAGTCAAAGAATTACTACGAACTACTATAAAAAGGAAGAGGAAGAAAACTGCTATGTCTAAGATTACAATAACATTTGGAAAAAGAGTTAGAAAAGCACGAAATGCGAAAGATTGGACATTGGAACAGCTTGCCGAACGCTGCGGCCTTCATCCTGCCTATATTGGACAGCTCGAGCGTGGAGAGAAAAATGCTTCTTTGTCCACAATCGAGAAGGTTGCCTGCGCTCTTGATCTGCCATTGACTGACCTCATTTCAAATAATGATACTGTCACAGGAACCGCAAAGAATATTCCGGCCGACTGTCGCAATATTATCTGTACGCTCCCACCACAATCACATGATCTAATTTACTCTATTTTAAAGCAGATTATCAATTTGGATCGATAGGCTTTTATATCTATAGCCATTATATATAATATATATAGAAGAAAAAACATAAAGTAAAAAATAATAGTTACAAGGAGATTTGATTATGTCTGATATTGCAGAAGCTGTTGGAAAGCGCATCTACGCAATACGAACTTCAAAACATATGAGCCGAGATGATCTCGCCAAGCGTTCCGGCTTGCATCTTACCTATATTGGTCAGCTAGAAAGAGGCGAAAAGAATGCGACACTGACCACTCTTGAAAGTGTCTCTGCTGCACTGAATGTGCCGCTTGAGCGCTTTGTTGAATATATTACACCGGGTTCAGCAGCAAAAGAAAGCATGCCAAACCAGTGCTATAACCTAATTTTGGAGCAGACGCCCCGAACCCAAAGGCGACTTTTTGCTCTTTTACAGGATCTGGCAAAATTTTATGAAATGCCAAAATAAGCAATAAAAAAATGATGTTGGGAATCATCTTTTAACCCCAACATCATTTTTTCTAATTATTTCTTTGCACGATTGAAATACCACAGCGGAAGCCCGATACAGCAAATTCCACCGACAATGTTTCCAAGTGTGACTGGAAGCAAATTTTTGAATAAGAAGCTTCCCCAGTTTAACTGTGCCAACTGTGCCTCTGTATAGCCATACAGCTCCATTGCCTTATTGACATAGTCTGGATTCATCTTGCAAAACAGTCCTGATGTTATGTAATACATATTTGCGACACAGTGCTCAAATCCTGCTGTTACAAACAACATAATAACGAAGAAGGATACAAACAGCTTGCCAGTTACATCCTTTGCACAGATTGCCATCAAAAC
>CAUCWU010000134.1 GCA_958446555.1 uncultured Lachnospiraceae bacterium
TTGTATCATCACCTGCAATCGTTCCTACAACACCAGGGCGATGAACATTATCAATAGAGTTGATCAATGTCCCAGAAGACGCACAGATCACCTCCAACTTTGATATCACCTATCACGAAATCAAGGGCGCCACCACCCTTCCACTCACCGGAATTTCCAGTGAAAAGGGCGACAGCTACTTGCTTGGCATCAGCACCGAGGGCTTTGGCACAATGAGAATCAGCATCACCGCATCCTCTGAAGCTTCCTCACTTGCTCAGATGGCTGTATCGGTCTTCATGGATGGCAACATCTTCGGTACCTATAGCTTTACTGGAAGCGAAGGAAAAGAAGTCACCATCTCAAGAGAGGGCGGAATGTTTGGTTTCCACCACTATGTACGCTTGTACTTTGCTCAGAGCGGATTAAAGCCAATCTCAATTACATTTGAGCCACTTGAAATTGTGACCAGCTATACAAATAAATAATTTACATATAAAAAACTTCCAAGTCTGGTAAAACCAAACTTGGAAGTTTTTTTAGATTAAATTCCCTGATACTTCTCGCTCTGTGCCTTAATCAGCTCAGCATCATCAAAGTAGTTGATCTTCATTGCACTCTTTACCTCGGACAAGGTCTGTGCTGCAACCTCTCTTGCTGCCTCAGTACCCTTACGAAGAATGTTGTAAACCTCTGGAATATCCTTCTCATATTCCTTACGTCTCTTACGGATTGGCTCTAACTCTTCCTGAACGATGTTGTTTAAGAACTTCTTTACCTTTACATCGCCCAGACCACCTCTGGTGTAGTGAGCCTTTAACTCATCCAGATTTGCGTAATCCGGCAAGTATCTTTCGAAGTGCTCTGGCTTACAGAATGCATCCAGATAGGTAAATACAGTATTGCCCTCAAGATGACCTGGATCGCTTACTAAAAGATGCTGCGGATCGGTGTACATACTCATAATCTTCTTCTTTACATCATCTGCACTATCTGCTAAGTAGATGCAGTTTCCAAGTGACTTACTCATCTTTGCCTTACCATCGATACCTGGCAGACGAAGGCATGCCTGATTGGTAGAGATCAATGCGGTAGGCTCAACCAATACTTCATCGTAAACTGTATTGAACTTACGAACAATCTCTCTTGTCTGCTCGATCATCGGAAGCTGATCCTCTCCAACCGGAACGGTTGTTGCCTTGAATGCTGTGATATCAGCAGCCTGGCTGATTGGATAAGTGAAGAATCCAACTGGAATACTTGCCTCAAAGTTTCTCATCTGAATTTCAGACTTTACAGTAGGATTTCTCTGAAGTCTTGCAACGGTAACAAGATCCATATAGTAGAAAGTCAGCTCACACAGTTCCGGAATCTGGGACTGGATTAAGATATTACTCTTTGCCGGGTCTAATCCGCATGAAAGATAATCAAGCGCTACCTCGATGATGTTCTGACGAACCTTCTCCGGATTTTCAATATTATCTGTTAATGCCTGTGCATCTGCAATCATAATAAATATTTTGGAATACTCACCTGAGTTTTGCAGTTCTACTCTTCTTCTTAAAGAACCTACATAATGTCCTACGTGAAGTCTTCCTGTCGGTCTGTCACCTGTTAATATAATCTTTTCCATGGTCTGTTTTGCCCTTTCCTAGTTACTGTCTCCAGTCGTATCGCCGACCTTTGAACCTTGATATAATCATATCTCACTTTTTGTTGTACGTCAATCCATATCGTCAAACTATGCAGTTAGTGATTTACCTCAACACGACAGCTTCTTGTCGTGCTAAGAATCGTCTTGCCATAATCATCCTGCTGTGCCACGCACACATCAAGATCACCGCCAAGTTTCAGATCCTCTATCTTAATCAAATTCTGGTGCTGTGATGTAGGCTCATACTGCTTTCCATTTATGATTACAATTGAAAACTCATTAAAATTGCTTCCATACAGCCACATTGTGTTATCTTTGTATACAACACGATCCAATGTTATTGGAAGAATGCCCATCTGAAGCTTTGTCGGTTGATACGGATTGGTACCACCAAATACCTCCTGATCGCCGTACAGCATATCATACTCAATGATTGCCATCGAATCCAGATAAGCACTCTCATTTGCATTCTCTTCCTTGAAGTACTTCTGATGGTAGCGGAACATAATACCCTCGTTGATGCCCATTCTCTGCATCACATAAGCACCCAGCTGGTAAGCTTCCACATTCTTATCCTGCTTTTCCATCTGGAAATTGCTCCACAAAACATACTTCGTTGTAAAGAGATTTCCCTGGTTCATATCGGTCTCTTCAATGCCAAGGCTTGGCAGATGATCGCCATACATTACTAGTATACACGGCTCATCAAATTCCTTCAGCTGTCTGGTCAGATCTGCGACAAACAAATCCATCTCATAGATCTGATTTGCATAGTAGATCAACTGATTTTGTCTTGCCTCATCGTCCTCTTTTAATGTCACCTTGATATGAGGGTCCTTTAAAACCTCCTCAGTCGGATAGGAACCATGTCCCTGAACCGAAATTGTGTAGATGAAATCACTCGTATCGGTTGACTGCATTGCCTCAATAATATTTGAAGTCAGCACCTTGTCCTTTGCCCAATTTTCTGGCGTGTAGGTCAAATTGTACATGTACTCCATACTTGTAAATGTGTTAAAGCCAAGACGAGAAAATACCATATTTCTGTTATAGAAGGTTGCCGAATTGTTATGGATGGCATGCGCCGTATAACCAATGTTATCATAGCAATACGGTAAGCTCTCACAGGTCTGCTCACGAAGAACCGTCTGATACGGATACTCGCCGCAGCCAAAGAAATCCAGATTCATTCCCGTCAAAATCTCAAACTCAGTATTGGCAGTTCCAGCACCGACCGACGGCACACTCAAGAAACCAGAAGAACAGGTGTCAAACAGACGATGGAAATTTGGAATCGGATCTTCATTGACTGTGACATCATTCAGATCAGTAATATCAAAGAACGACTCTAACTGAAGATAGATGACATTGACACCTGCATCGTACTCTTCAATTGGTGCCTTCGTCTCCTCCTCATATACGGCCTCTGTTGACGCTTCCTCTGGCTGTGTCTCGATTGGATCAATTGCAACCTCAGTGTTGACCGGTACGACTTCCTCATCGAGAATATTTTCTACCTTCTTTGCGTCGTAGTTATCTGGCTTGGAAATTCCGGTGCTGATATACGAGTTTGCAAAACAGTAGGCAAGACCATAGGTCTGATAAGCCTCTGCGATGTTGCTAAAGTTTCTCGGAAGAATCGAGGACCAACGGCCAACCGACCAAAAATAAACGGTTAGCAGTGATACCACAATCACACAAGCCGCTCCCTTTTTGTAATCTGGGCGCTTTGGTAGCTTCTTTGCATGGCGGAACAAAACCACTACAAGCACCACGCATGCAACCAGCACAGCGGCAATTGCAACAAAACCAATTCCAGAAACATAATGATTCATAACCTGCATTGCTGAATCAATCAAACTTAAGTCATGCCAGTTAAACGGTGTCGTTCGAAATAGTAACAATACAAAATCGGTTACACCGATAATGCCCCAAAAAATCGCAACGAGTCCTCTGACAAAGCCCCATCTCTTTGTCAGAAACATCAGCGAATAGCTGACAAGAACAATCATAAAGTTCATTAAAAATAAGTGTGGTGTCACAAAGATAAAGCGAAGCACACTAAAAAGTGACTTTCTGCTTAACAGCTCAAGCAAAAAGACTGTCACAAACGTACTTCCAAACCACACAGCCAGAGGATGGCATTCAAGTTGAAGCCATCCTTCTTTTTTTATCTTCTCTGCAAAGGATTTCTTGTTCCCTTTCATCGAATTTCTCCTCTCCGTCTCATCACTTTTTGATGTTTTCTACTTTTTCTTGTTCTCCCTGTTCTTTCCTGTCGCATTTCTGCCACAGTCCGTATCCCCTATTTTTCTTGACCTTTTTCAAGTCGAATCTCATCAAGCTTTTGTTTCACCTCATCGGAAGTCTCATGGAACAGATATACCTTACCACTGTCAGATTTGGTACTACACATCTCGCGAATCTCATGACCTGCGCTTTCAATCTGCTTTTTTAAGCCAAGAGCTGACATGCGCACACCGCCCTGTCCCAAGATGATCACCTGCTCCAAACCATCCGATGTCGCAACGGTAACGCGATATTTCCTTCCGATTGCGTGAACTGTCTTTTCAATATACTGATCGGCCGTCTCTGCCTCTCTTGTATAGACAATATAAATATTATGATATTTTTCGACATGCTCAGTGCCACCTGGCACCTTATAGGCATCAAACACAAGAATCAGCTTGCATTTGCTGTAGCCCTGATAGTTGCTCAAAATATCCATCAGTGTCAATCTCGCTGCCGCAATATCGGTTTTAGAAAGCTCATTTAATTCCGGCCATCCAAAGATAATATTATAGCCATCGACAAGCAGATATTCTTCCTCCGGCTGCTTTTTCTTGGATGGGCGATACGTCGATGCCCCTTTCGGTGACGATGACTGATAGGTTTCTTCGTCCTCTCGATACATCTTAACTGGTCCATAGGTGCGCTCGAAAATCTGCTTTAGCTCCTCATTTTCTGCCTCATAATCCTGAAGTGATCTTGCCGGTGCTTGTTTTGCTCTCTGCGCCTCCTCTGCTGCCCTCAAAAGAACCTCTTCCTCAGATTCCTGATCCATTCCCTCAAGATGCATATACTCTGGCACCTCATACCATGGCACAACAAAACCTGCTCCGTGTGCACAGAAGACGGAATCTGGTGTATTTGCCAGATCTGCCTCTGGAAGATAGCCAATTTTTGTAACAACTTCCTCTTCATTATGGCATGGCGCATAACCCTTTAACGTGCAGAAAATTCGACCTCGACCTCTGCTATAGGCAATGACTTCTCTCTGATAGCCGCGCATTTCCGACACTGGAGCTGTTCCAATGAGAATACTCATCTCCCCTTCCTGCTCTGGCGAAGAAAAGGTTCCGCACATCTGCTGAATGTCATTCATCGCCCTTCCCACACACTCAGACGGAAGTTCAAGTCGATATGCATAGACTGGCTCTAAGAGTCTGCTCTTTGCCTGCATCAGTCCCTGACGGACAGCTCGGTAAGTCGCCTGTCTGAAATCGCCGCCCTCTGTATGCTTGATATGAGCGCGCCCTGCAATCAGCGTAATTTTCGTATCGGTAAGCTCTGAGCCTGTCAATACACCCCTGTGATGCTTCTCCTCTAGATGTGTCAAGATCAGTCTCTGCCAGTTTTTGGCTAACATATCCTCACTACAATTGGTCTCATAGACCATTCCACTCCCCGGCTCACCCGGCTCAATTAGTAGATGTACTTCTGCATAGTGGCGAAGCGGCTCAAAATGTCCAATTCCCTCAACTGTATTTTCAACTGTCTCTTTATAGATAATCGAGCCAGACGTAAAGCTTGCCTCTACGCCAAAGCGCTCTCTGATTAAACTTTGCAAGATTTCAATCTGCACCTCGCCCATAACGCAGGCGTGAATCTCCGATGTTTCCTCCTGCCAGACAAGCTGAAGCTGTGGCTCTTCTTCCTCTAACACAGACAACTTTCGATACATCTCATGAATGTCAATTTCCGGTGGAAATGATACACAATATGTAAGAACAGGCTCTAGTATCGGCGACTGAGCTTGCAGCTCTGATCCAAGTCCCTGACCGGCAAATGTCTCATTTAAGCCAGTCACGGCACAGACCATACCTGCCTCTGCCTCAGAAAGTGGTGTAAAGAATGCGCCAGAGTACAGACGAATCTGATCCACCTTCTCCTCTCCAATCACCTGCTTTGCCTTTAACACACCGCCTGTCACGCGAAGATAGGTCAGACGCTTTCCCTGTGCATCGCGGGCAATCTTAAAGACGCGAGCGGCAAACGCATCCGAATACGCTTTTGTCAGTGTGTAATCCTCAAAACCGTCCAAAAATTCGCTGACACCCTGCATTTTTAATGCCGATCCAAAGAAGCACGGAAACAATGCTCGTTTTTGAATCTGTCTTCTAATGTCTTCCTTTTGAATTTCTCCGGTCTCAAAAAACTGCTCTAGCAGTTCTTCATCGGTCTCTGCCAGTCGCTCGTCAAAATTTTCTGGATCAGAAAAATCTACACAACGCTCATCCAAGCGCTTTTGCAGCTGAAGAAGAGTCGCCTCTTTATCCGCTCCCTGCTGATCCATTTTATTGATAAAAAGAAAAACCGGAACCTGATACTGCTTTAATAAGCGCCACAAGGTCTGCACATGGCCAGAAACGCCATCTGCAACACTGATGACGAGTATCGCATAGTCCAGTACCTGAAGGGTTCGTTCCATCTCTGCTGAAAAGTCCACGTGGCCAGGCGTGTCCAATAGAGTAAGTTTTCTTTCCTTTAAGGACAGCTCTGCCTGCTTGGAAAAAATTGTGATTCCTCTGTTTTTCTCCAGCTCATATGTGTCCAAAAAGGCATCTTTATGGTCGACTCGCCCCAGCTTTCTCGTTCCCCCAGTCAGGTAGAGCATACTCTCAGCCAGCGTCGTCTTACCTGCATCTACATGCGCCACAATTCCAACAACGGTGTGGGCGCTTTTTGTTTTCTGAGCATTCTGCTCCATGATGGGTCACCTTCCTCCTTCTAAAAGACACCTTGACAGACAGATTTTGTCGGCGAACCTAACACGGTATCACCTCGTAAAACTTCTGTCTCGGTGTCAAATATACATTATAATACCTTCGAATAATATTCGTTTGGAACGTACCCTGTGACGGCGATTCCGTCGT
>CAUCWU010000135.1 GCA_958446555.1 uncultured Lachnospiraceae bacterium
AATGTGAAAATACCATTGCACTTGATATTGATTTATTTTTTATGCCGCATTCATCTGATTACGGAACACTTCAATTACCTGCTCTGGCTCGCCCTTGCGAAGCAGACCATGATTAACATGAACACATACAAGCTGCTGACCAATTGCTTTGATTAAAAGTGCTGCAACAACAGATGAATCAACTCCACCAGAGAGTGCAAGAAGAACCTTCTTATCTCCCACCTGCTCTTTGATCAGCGCAACCTGCTCCTTAATAAAGGCCTGAGCAAGTTCTGGCGTTGTAATTCTTTCCATATCAGATGGACGTCTGATTTTAGTAACATTCATATTAAACTCCTCCTTATTCTTTTCCTTAATTTTGGACTTACTGATTTTTCCGATGCCATTTAACTATTTCATTATACCTAATACAAAAATGTTTGACAACCTTTATTTAAGAAAAACATAGTGCCATTCACAAAACTCTTGACACACTCAATTTTCGTGCTATAATTTTTTACTGCAAAAATAAATATATGATGCGCAAAAGGAGGTGACAGGGTGAAGAAAAAAACGCTTGTGCCTCTTATTATCTTTTTTGTTGGCATATGTCTTGTTGGTTTTATTGCATACCAAGCAGACTCACGAAGCAAAGAGCAAAGACGTATAACAGCGCAATTAAATGCAGAAGCTTATGGTGAGCGTATAAAGAATGAGATCACTAACGGAATTGCAATTACTGATACTTTACAGCAGGTTTTGATCAGCCAAAATGGAAAATTTGACCACTTTGACACTATTGCAAACAATATTATTTCCGATTCCATTGAAAGTGTGCAGCTTGCTCCAGATGGCATTGTAACAGATATTTATCCTGCTGCTGGAAATGAGGTAGGTAAGATTGATCTTATTCATGATAAAGATCGCGGAAAAATTTCCTGTTATGCAAGAGACAACCATACTTTGATTGTACAAGGTCCTTTTGAGTTAAAGCAGGGAGAATCTGGAATTGCTGTCCGAAATCCGCTTTTTTTGAAGGATGAAAGTGGAAATGAATATTTCTGGGGATTTACGATTGCCATTTTGCGTGTTCCTGATATTTTCTCAGACTCGATCAGTGCGCTTTCAAATTTTGGTTATGAATATAAACTTTCAAAAACTGCCTCTCCCTGGGACAATACTTATGAAGTTGTTTGTCAGTCAAATGGTCAAATAATAAGCTCCGTTTCTTATGATTTTACAATAGGTGAGGAAAACTGGAAATTTGAGGTAATGCCTAAGAGTGGTTGGGGAAATGTTGCCTTTGTAGCTGTAATCATTGGATTTTTTACTTCTATCGTATTGATTATGTCATGTCTTACCTGGGTATGGTTATCATCGAAAGAAAATAAAAACAAATTTCAAGCTCTGGCACACATGGATTCTCTTACCAATATTTACAATCGTTATGGATTTGATGAATTAGTGGAAAAAATGATTGCAAAAAATCCGAAGTCACATTTTGTAGTCGCACTCCTTGACATAGATGACTTTAAATTTATCAATGATATCTATGGACATGCCTACGGCGACAAAGCTTTAAAAAATCTTGCTGATAGTATGAAAGACTTTTTTCCACCTAATGCATTACTAGGAAGAAATGGCGGTGATGAGTTCTGTATTTTTCTGCCTAATTGCACATATGACGATGCAGAAGAACAGTTGGAGCAATTCACAAAAATTCCAAAGGTATTTTCATGCAATGGAAAGGAATATCAATTTTATATTTCGCTCGGATATGCTGAATATCCAACCTTTGCTTCCAACCGTTCTCAGCTCATGCGCTGTGCAGATGCTGCTCTTTATGAGATAAAACTTCATGGAAAAAATGGATGCATGGCTTACAGAAATGGTCTTCAGTTAGGTGCTCGCAAACAACTTGGATTTGCCCTCAAGGATATCTCCGAACATCTTCCGGGCGCTTTTATTATATACAGGGCTGACAAAACTGATGACGAGCTATTTTATGCAAACCACGAGTTTCTTCGCATGACAGGCTATAAAAATATGGATGAACTATTTAGGCTTGCCAAAAAAAGCTTTCGCAACCTGATTAGGGAAGATGAACAGCAAAAGATAGAATCAAGCATTTGGGAACAAATTGACAGCGGCAACGAAAATGATTATATTCACTTTCATCTTCGAAAAGCTGACGGCTCTTATCTTTCTGTACTTGATCATGGAAGAATCGTAAATAGTCAACAATACGGTCGAGTATTCTATGTATTATTTACTGACTGGGAAGACATGCATATTCATTACGGTGATAAATTTTCAGAATAAATAAGACGATGGCGAGCCATCGGGGACAGGTAAAAATCCACCGTTCCTGTCCCCGGTGGCTCATGGTCTTTAAAAAATCCATTATTTTCGATCACACTTTCGCAGAAAAGCAATAATGGCACATAATGTCAATGCAAGCACGCTCAAACTAAAATATATTGTCAGGCTCAAAGGAACTGCCTCAAACATTTTATTGCCGACCGATACCATTCTTCCATCGTATAAAATTTCTGGTATTCTCTGTATCGGAAAATACTGCCACAGTTGCGAAAGCTGCCTATTTCGATGAAAAATTGATTTGTCAAATAATAACGAATACAGTAAAAATACGCAGGGCAGCAAAATGGCACCAATCGAGTTTTGCAGCAGTTCAGAAAGAAGCATTGTGATTGCACCGGTCATTATAGCTAAAATTATGCTCATAAGACAAACTAGTAAAACTGCCTGACCAGCAGAAATCATCAGTGAACTCCACTGGTATCCACCGATTTGCTGAATCGGCGTATGAAAGCCATCTGTTCCAAATAAGCCAAACTGAAAGATCGCGGTAAAACCATACAGAACTAGCGCGGATACAATGGTTACTGTCATACCGGCACATAAGCGCGCAACAATTGCTTTTCTTGTACCTTTTTGTGTTGACCGTATGATTGAACTTAATCGTCTTGTCCGATCTACCGTGCAGACATCGCATAAAACAACGATCACATATAATAATAAGACAAGATTGATCCAATGGACTTTGTCAATTATTTCCTTATAAGCACACGTATACGCCATTTTCAGTGGATACTCCAATTTCGTATGATTGGACCAGTATTCTTTTTCTTCTTTTGTCAGCTGCTCCCCATCGTTCGTGGAATCTCTTTGCAATTCAATATTTGCTTTAATGTTTTCCTCCGACATGTTTTCATATCGTGGATTTAATCCCATGTAATTAATTGTCCGGTACACCCAGTAATAATTTTGAATGCTCCACCCATAAGAATAATTCTTCTCGCCTACAAAGTCATATTCGTCGATAAATGCTTGCATTTCGCGGATTGTTTCATTGTCGATTGGCTTTCCAGACCACTCCATCGCAAACTGTCGCTGCATCTGAATGTATTTTAATGGGCTGACCTTTTCTTCGACCAGCTCATCGGAATCATTGACATAATAGATCGGAATTCCATTGAAAAAAGCTGCTTTATCAATTACTAGTCCATCATTATTCTTATTTGCTTTTTGTACTTGAGCCCCACTCCATCCAACAGAGTAATCAAAAATACTATAAAGATTAAGAAGTATGGTGAAAAGGAGTATCGCTACAAAGGCAATGAGCCAAAGCTTCCTGTGCGTTATTTTTTTGATTTCATATTGAAAAATCAATCCGAAGTTTTTCATTTGCTCCCTCTCTTTCTGAAATCACCTAAGTCACCTGAGTTTTCTGAAACAGTGAAAGAATCAACTGTATCCTCGACATCATCAAATTGTTCCATATAAAAATCCTCAAGATCGCCCTCGATTTCTTTGTGCGAGCCCTGCCAGATAATCTGCCCATTTTTCATCATAATGATGTGATCTGCAATGTGCTCAATATCCGATACAATATGGGTTGATAACAGGACAATACTTTCCTTTCCAATTTCATCAATCAGGTTACGAAAACGGACTCGTTCTTTTGGGTCCAATCCTGCGGTTGGCTCATCTAATATTAAGACCTCTGGGCGATTAATAAGTGCCTGCGCAATTCCAAGCCGCTGCTTCATTCCGCCTGAATACGTTTTGATTTTCTTTTTTTGAACTTGTGAGAGTCCCACCAGTTCCAAAAGTTCATTTACTCTTACCTCTGCCGCTTTCTTTGTAAATCCTTTCAGCGCAGCGAAATACATCAGAAAATCTTTCCCGGTAAATTCCGGATAATAGCCAAATTCCTGAGGAAGATAGCCCAATACATTTCGATAGTGCTCATCTGATACACTGATTCCATTGTATGTGATTTCACCACTTGTCGGTACTAGAATTCCACACAACATACGAATCAACGTGGTTTTTCCGGCTCCGTTCGCACCAAGCAGACCAGTTACTCCTTTCGTAAGTGAAAAGGACAAACGATCAACTGCGATTTTATTTTTATATTGTTTTGTTAAGCGATCAATTGTCAGTTCCATGCGTACACCTCCTGTCGTATTGTCTTTTTTATTTCAAAGAAATGGATTGCCATCAGTGCCAGTATTACTATGTACCAGATAATTGGTTGAATTGACGGCAAAAAGTCTCTGTGGTTTTTCATTTGGTTGTTCAGAAGAATCATGCTTCCTGAAATTAGCACGGACACTGTAATACAAGCAAAAATGCTCTTTCTTCCGATCTGAGTTCGCTCGATTTTCGTATTTAAAATAGAAGTAATCAGATACGGAATCAAAATCATTGCACCAGTCACCAAATATCCGTTTTCACTATTTCTTCCAATCATGATGATCAAACATGATAAGATTACAATATGTACCATTCCGATGCAGCTCGTTCTTGCAAAGTAAATTCCTCGAAACGAAACCTTTGTGACACTTTCCAGTTCCGACATTCCATAATACTTTGAACGAAACGATTCCATGACTGCTGCCATTGCGACAAATGGAATACTAGCAGAAACTACTGTAATCGAATCCGTAGACTCGACCTTCATCACGATTATGAAAATCGCCGCAATCAAAACAAACAGTGAAATGCACCAAACATACCAGCTGATGTAGGAAAATTGAGACATGATAAAGCATAATGTGGTCTCGTTATTCGTGTTTCGTTTGGTGTTTTCGTTATTCTTGTTATTCCAGCCGTCTTTGCTCATCACGTTATTTTCATTATTCCTAGTATTCTTGTTGTTTTCTTCATTATACTTTCTATATTCTCTGATAAATTTGTCTTTTCTTAAAGAATCTGGCTGCCCGGCCATCTTTACTAATAGTTCTTTTGTTTTCTTATCCATTCATCATTCCTCCCTTCGTTGTTTTCTTTTATTTTGATCATTTCATCCACTCTGTTGTTCTCATTCATTTGGATGATTCCGATGTTTTTGTTGCTTCCCTTAATTTCTTTTTGATATTTCGAATCCTTCGATACAGCGCAAATCTCGATATGTTCAATTCGTCACAGATCAGTGAAATCGGTTCGTCATTTACAAACCGAAGTACAAGCAAATCTCGTTCCTCATCCGATAACGCAGCTAGTAGATTTTCGATATACAATTTCTCAATTATCGTTTCGGCAAATGCGCCTCCATCCGATTCTGCTTTCCCTGTTTGCCCAGTTCCATCGCGTCTCTCTAGTTGCTCTATTTGCGACTTATAGATATTTCTTTTTCGATATTCATCAATGCATAAATTGCGCGCTATCGTATATAAGTAACGGATTTCTTTCTGCTGCTCCACATAATTGCTATTATAAAAACGCAGAAACACTTCCTGCGTAATATCCTCTGCCACATTCTTATCTCGAATTCGATAGTAACAATAGTGGAAAATTTTGTCGTATTGTTCCTCAATATCCATCACTATCTTCTACATCCTCCTCTTTCTTCTCTGCTTCATTATGTTTAACGATGCAATTGTGATTATGTGCGGATAATTAAAATTTTTTTCAAAATAAAAAGGCCCCAAAACGGGGGCCGGGGAAAATCGGCTTTTTTACTAGGTACACTGGCACTTTTCGTGTCCCTGTGGCACTTACTTTATTTTTTATCCAATCATCACCACAATACCTGCTACCGCAAGTGCAATGAGTAGATACAATACGGTACCAGCACTTCGTCTTATAAAAATTGTCTTCCATGATTTAAGATATGGGACGCCTTCCATTCCTTCAATTTTCCAGATTTTACTGTGACCTACCCACAGGCGATCAATTATAATGCCATCAAACCAATTCATGACCACAAGGAAAAGATACGCCTGAAGATAGGCTGTCTTAAAATCAGTGACTTGATTCCAAACAGAAAGAATCAATACCAAAACAATAAGCATGACAATACAAAATGGAATCATAAAATGTTTTCCTTTTTTCATCGTAGCTTCCTTGTCTGCGATTCCTCGTTTCTGGGCTTCATCTAAGTATTCCTTGGAATAAAAATACAGGCAATTTCGTCCACTATTTCTTGCCGCGCCCTTTACTAATAAGAAGAATAGAAGACAGTACAATACAAGTTCCAACAAGATCATCATTTTTTCTTACCCGACTTTCTCGGAACTTCCTATATTGGCATTTATTTGCATCTTGTAGGAAGATCCTTTTTTCACTATTTCTTTTGATTCCATTATAGTGAGTTCACTATGTTTTCGCAACAGATTCCTTTCAAACGATAGTGTAACTTTACTTGGGGATCGACAGGCAATAGATTATCTACAAATATCAAAAACAGGCTTTTTCCACAAAAGCATGCTGAATACAACGTTCTTGAATTGACGGACTTACTTTTGCTTGTATTGCATCTACATATTTTCCATTCT
>CAUCWU010000136.1 GCA_958446555.1 uncultured Lachnospiraceae bacterium
ACCGTCCTCACTGATGCCAATACAGGTGCCCACCCACTCATTTGATGGTGCCAATACCTTGACGCGGTTATCGAGGTTTGCCAGACGGCTCTCATACTCAGCCTTTAGATTCTTCAAGCTCTGGACACTGACAAATTGTTCATATAAGTCTTCAAACTCCTCTAATACTTTTGCAAGGATGCTGCTTCGAAGAATCTCTTTTTGCGTCACGAGCTTTACAGAAGTTGCCGTTGCCTGAATCTCCTCTGGAAACTCAGTCATCTGCACATTAATTCCAATTCCAACAATGACATAGTGAATCTGATCCATATCGGCACTCATCTCAGTTAGAATACCACACAGCTTCTTTCCCTGATAAACAATGTCATTTGGCCACTTGATCTGTGTCTTGATCTGCGCAAGCTCATCTATTGCTCTGCTCACTGCAAGCGCTGCTACAAGTGTCAACATGGATGCGTGTTCTGGCTGGATTTCTGGGCGAAGCAGAATCGAAAATGCAAGTGCACTACCCTTTGGGGTCTCCCAGTGTCTGCCAAGTCTTCCTTTTCCTGCCTCCTGCGCATTGGCAACTGCAACGGTTCCGTGTGGTGCTCCCTGTTCTCCAGCAAGCTTTAATCTGGTATTGGTTGAGTCGGTAACATCATAGACCATTAGATTTTTGCCAAGCCATTTGGTATGAAGACGGCTGCTGCAACTTTCCTTTGACAAAATATCTGGCTCTTTTGTCAGGCGATATCCTCTATTTCTGACAGCCTCGATCTCGTAACCATCTTCTTCCAAGCTTTTCATAACCTTCCAGACAGCAGTTCTAGAGACATTTAACTTCTCAGACAAATCCTGTCCAGACAGAAAGCCTTGTGTGTTTTGTAAAAGTTCTAGTAATCTCTGTTTCACAGACTGCCTCCCATAATTGTTAGTATGCTTGCTGTTAAAAAGCTCACCATCAGTGTGGCACCAATCAAATACAAAATGCCTCCGGCAAGATGTGATTTTCCCTCACCTATTGTGCGAATCCCTCTGGCTAAAAACAAAAGAGCTGCTGCCGCAAACGCGATAACAAAGAAGTACTCATACTGCTTCCAATCCAACACCAGAATCACAGCCGATATCACAATAATAAATGACATCAAGATCTCTGTGATCTCTAGTCCCAATCGATTGCGTCTGTGCTTCATAGCTGCCTCCGATTAAATGGTTGCTGCAATTACAGCCTTGATCGTATGCATACGATTTTCTGCCTCGTCAAATACGATTGACTGGCTGCTCTCAAATACCTCGTCGGTTACTTCCATCTCGGAAAGACCAAATTTCTCGGAAATCTCTCTTCCAACACCAGTATTTAAGTCGTGGAAGGCCGGAAGACAATGCATAAAGACTGCGCCCTCTGCCGCATTGTCCATTGCCGCCTTATTAACCTGATACGGAAGCAGATCGTGGATACGCTCTTCCCATACAGCTGCAGGCTCGCCCATGGATACCCATACGTCTGTGTAGATAACATCTGCACCTGTGGTTCCTGCCTTGACATCATCGGTCAGTGTGACAGAGCCACCGCTCTTTTTTGCAAATTCCTTGCACTGCTCTACTAACTTTTCATCTGGGAAATACTTTTTGTTGGTACAAGCAGTAAAGTGAAGACCCATCTTGCTGCAGGCTACCATCAGTGAATTGCCCATGTTGTATCTTGCATCGCCCATGTAAGTAAAATGAATGCCCTCTAAGTGGCCAAAATGCTCACGGATTGTCAATAAGTCTGCCAACATCTGAGTTGGATGAAACTCATTTGTTAAACCATTCCATACCGGAACAGAGGAATACTTTGCCAGTGTCTCGACGATGTCCTGGCCAAAACCACGGTACTCAATTCCATCATACATGCGACTTAATACTCTTGCTGTGTCGGCAATGCTTTCCTTCTTGCCAATCTGGGATCCGGATGGATCTAAGTAGGTCACACCAATGCCAAGATCATAGGCAGCTACCTCAAATGAGCAGCGAGTTCTTGTACTTGTCTTTTCAAAAATCAATGCAATATTTTTTCCATGAAAGGTATCCATCGGAATGCCTTTTTTCTTCTTATCTTTTAAATCAGCTGCCAAATCAAGGAGATAATTGATCTCCTCTGGTGTATAGTCAAGTAACTTTAAAAAATCTCTTCCTCTTAAATCCATCGCATACCTCATTTCTGCTGCAAAACTCTCTCTTGAAACTTGCAACGTCCTCATGTTTTAACAGGTCTCAATGTCATAAACCAATCATTTACACACGATCAACTTGGACTTTTCGACTCTGGTATCATCAGTATAAAATTTCAAAACATAATTGTCAAGAAAAAAGGATAGATTATAGCAAAGCGCCTCTGGAGTCTTTCGTTTATGGTCTATCATATAGGTAATAAAAAAATCGTTAGTTCCTTCGTGACCGGCACTCTTTTTCTCACAGCCTCTAGCTTACTCTGTCGACTGATTGGCTTTGCTGTCCGCATTTTTCTCTCGCGAACGGTTGGCGCTGAATCGATGGGCATTTTACAACTTTCCTTTGTTGTCTTTGGGATTGGTGTCTCTGTCTGTGCAATGGGAATTCAAAGTGCGCTCTCTAAACTTGCTGCCGACTATGCGAAAAAACAGCCTGGCCAGGAAGTCTTTCTGCTGCGAGCAGCCCTTATTTTATCCCTATTTCTGGCTCTTCTTATGGGATGTAGCCTGTTTTTTGGCGCTGATTTTATCGCCAAGACACTCCTTCAAGAAGAAAGATGCGCGCCTCTGATTCAGATGTTTTCATTTGCCCTTCCCTTTAGCTGCATTCATTCTTGCTATAATGGCTTTTTCTATGCAAAAAGCCAAACAAAAGAACCTGCTCTGTCTCTTCTTACCGAACAGCTGACACGCGGCCTTGCTCTTATTATCATTTGGCTTGTCAAATTAAGTCAGGCTGATACCATTACCCTTACCGATGTTGTCTTTTCGTCCATTCTAAGTGAAATGGCTGCGTCTTTTTTTGTCTGGTGCAGCCATTGTCAGATGCCTAAGCACAAGAAAAAAAGACAAATTTCCTATCACTCACTGTTAAAAGAACTAATCGCAACGTCCTCACCGATCTGTGTCAATCGTTTAAGTCAAACCTTTGTGACGGCTCTTGAAAGCATTTTGATTCCCATTTGTCTTCGCAAATTTGGCCTGTCCTCTGCAGATGCACTGTCTCTTTTTGGAATCCTCACAGCAATGGCAATGCCGTTTATTCTATTTCCATCGATCTTGACAAACTCAATGGCCGTTTTGCTTCTTCCTAAGGTTGCCTCTGCCAACACAGCAGGAGAGCGAAAAAAGCTTCTTATCTACAGCCGTTCTTCTATTCTTTTTTCTCTGGGACTTGGTTGCGTGTGCACTGGCTTTTTCTATCTAACTGGGCCGTTTCTTGGAATGCTCTTCTTTCAAAGTGTTGATGCTGGTTTGTATATTCAAAGACTCTCTCTTCTATGTCCATTTCTCTATCTTAGCGTTACCGCCGGTAGCATCTTAAACGGTCTTGGAAAATCAGGCACAGTTCTGATTCACACACTTATTTCTTTTGTCCTTCGTGTTAGCGGTGCCGTCCTTTTGATTCCGATTGGTGGTATTGGCGGATATCTCCTCGGACTTTTGACTTCGTCTATCTTACTGTGTACGCTTCATCTTTCTTCGATCAGAAGAATACTGAGCGAACAATCAATCTAACACTAACTTTCCATTCACCACATGATAGTCACGGTAGCGATGGCGAAGCAGCTTCTTTCTCATATAGGAAAACGTGTACTCCTCACCCTTTACCGCTGTCATCTTGAGCAAGTACTCCAATAAAAAGCGTGTCTCATCGTTCATTACATAATTGTCCTTTGCATGCGCATAGTACTCCCATGCACTGCGGCAAGTATACTTGTCCTTTTGATAATTCCGACTTGCACTGATTCGGTCAATCACCATCTCAGCCACAAAGCGCTTCGGCATCTTCGTTCCGATCAAACCATCATTGGGATTCACCGCATAATCAATCCAATATTCAAAATGATGTCGATTGTGCGCTTTGTGATGCAGCCACCCCTGCGAGTAACCCTTCTCCTCTTTCTCTCGATTGATTGGGCTTCGCTTTCCGCCTTCATAATATTTTACACCGGCCCAAAACTCGATTGGCGCATATTTTGACAAATCATGCATCAATCCCTGACGGATCAAACCGACTCGAATACAGTCTCTTGTGACCAACCACTTGTGATGATTGATCGTATGAAGATGTTCCAAAAATTGTTTTATCATTTCGTACTCCCTTCAACAATAGTTACAATTATTTTCTTTGTTTGTTCTGATTTCCCCATAAAAACCTCTAATTAAACTCAAAAATAGAAGCTTTTATTTGGTTTGTCCAATTTTCTTCAAAAAAATTACGAAAACGTTTTCGTTTCCTCTTGATTTTTTATTTTGTTTCTACTATACTGAAGACAACAGGGTTGTATCGCTCGAAAATTTGCAGATAGCAAAACAGTATTTTTCCACTCGTCTGTCAATGCTACTGTCAAAATCTTGAATCACCCGAAGAAAAGGAGGTTGCTATGAAATATGGTTATTTCGATGATAGCTCCAGAGAGTATGTCATCACTACCCCAAAGACCCCTCTGCCATGGATCAACTATCTTGGCTGCGAGGATTTCTTTTCCATTAAGTCCAATACCTGCGGAGGCTACTGCTTCTACAAGGATGCAAAGCTGTTACGCCTTACCCGTTATCGCTACAACAATGTCCCATTCGATGACGGTGGCCATTACTTTTATATAAAAGATGGCGATACCATCTGGAATCCAGGCTGGCAGCCAGTACAGACCGAGCTTGACAGCTATGAATGCCGTCACGGTATGGGCTACAGCATCTTTACCGGTGTGAAGAACGATTTAAAGGCTCAGATTACTTCTTTTGTACCGATGGGTTACACCTGTGAGGTCAACAAATTAACTTTAACCAATGAGTCCGATGCTGTCAAGAATTTTTCCGTATTTTCTTATGTAGAATTTTGTCTGTGGAACGCAATGGACGATATGACCAACTTCCAGAGAAACTTCAGTACCGGTGAAGTTGAGGTTATGGGTTCTGTGATCATTCATAAGACTGAGTACCGTGAGCGCCGCAAACACTATGCAATCTTTTGTGTCAATGCGCCAATCGATGGCTTTGATACCGATCGTGACAGCTTCCTCGGTGCATACCGTGGCTATCACAATCCAGAAGTTGTTGAAGCTGGTCAGTCAAAGAATTCTATGGCAAGCGGTTGGGCACCAATCGGAAGCCATCAGATCAATGTTTCCTTACAGCCAGGTGAGACAAAGACCTACATCTATGTATTAGGCTATTGTGAGAATCCTGCTGATCAGAAGTGGGAATCTCAAGGTGTTGTAAACAAGGCTCCTGCAAAGGCTCTGATGAATGCATTTGCAACTGAGGCTCAGGCAGATGCCGCTCTTTCCCACTTAAAGGAGTATTGGAGTGGCCTTCTTGGCAAGTTCCATGTTGAGTCTGACTACACTGAGATGAACCGTATGGTTAATGTATGGAACCAGTATCAGTGTATGGTAACCTTCAACATGTCTCGTTCTGCTTCCTATTTTGAGTCTGGTATCGGCCGTGGAATGGGCTTCCGTGATTCCTGTCAGGATCTGTTTGGATTCGTTCATCTGATCCCAGAAAAGGCAAGACAGCGTATCATTGATATCGCATCTACTCAGATGGAAGATGGAAGTGCTTACCATCAGTATCAGCCACTGACCAAGCGTGGAAACTCTGATATTGGTAGCGGCTTCAATGATGACCCACTTTGGCTGATTGCCGCTGTTGCCGCTTACATCAAGGAAACTGGTGACTACTCCATTCTTGACGAGTCTGTTCCATTTGATAATAAGGAAGAAACCGCAGTTCCGCTTATGGAGCATCTGCGTCGTTCCTTTAACTTCACTGTCACCCACCGTGGACCGCACAAGTTGCCGTTAATTGGACGTGCTGACTGGAATGACTGTCTGAACTTAAACTGCTTCTCTTCCGAGCCTGGCGAATCCTTCCAAACAAGTGGACCTTCCGAAGGACCGGTTGCTGAGTCTGTCTTCATCGCAGGTATGTTTGTAAAATACGGAAAAGAATATGCTGAACTGTGCCGCAGACAGGGTCTTACCGAGGAAGCTGCTAAGGCTGATGCCGAGGTTGCTGATATGTATCAGACGATCTTAACAGCAGGCTGGGATGGCGAGTGGTTTGTCCGTGCTTACGATGCTTATGAGAATAAGGTTGGTTCTCATGAGTGTGAGGATGGTCAGATCTTCATTGAGCCACAGGGCTTCTGTGTACTGGCTGGTGTTGGAATTAAGGAAGGCCATGCTGAAAAAGCACTTGCAAGTGTTGAGAAGATTCTTGATACCAAGTACGGTATCGTTTTACTGCAGCCAGCTTACAAGGATTATCATCTTGAGCTTGGTGAGGTTTCCTCTTATCCGCCGGGATATAAGGAAAATGCCGGTATCTTCTGCCACAACAATCCATGGATTTCCATCGCTGAGACCTGTGTTGGACATGGAAACCGCGCATTTGATGTATACCGTAAGATCTGCCCAGCTTACATCGAAAACATCAGTGAGATTCACCGCACTGAGCCATATGTATACTCCCAGATGATCGCTGGTAAGGATGCAAAGAACTTTGGTGAGGCAAAGAACAGCTGGTTAACTGGAACTGCTGCTTGGACCTTCTTAAATGTCTCT
>CAUCWU010000137.1 GCA_958446555.1 uncultured Lachnospiraceae bacterium
ACGGCTGCAACGGAATCCTCGTCCGACCCGTCGGGCGGGGTTGTTCAAATCACAGGTAGAGAGGGATCTGACCTCTCCATCCATTGCGACGCTGATGGATATTTTGCAGTGTCTGGGCGTTACTGTCAGTGAGTTTTTTACAGAAGAACCCGATGAACAGATCGTCTTTACAAAAGAAGATTATTTTGAGAAGAAGGATGACGAGAACAAAAACACGATTGAGTGGATTGTTCCGAATGCGCAGAAAAACCAGATGGAGCCAATCCTTCTAAAACTAGAGCCAGGAGGGATGACCGATCTGGACAATCCGCACGAGGGTGAGGAGTTCGGCTATGTACTAAACGGTTCTGTGACCATTCATCTGGGCAAAAAAGCCTACCGGGCGAAAAAGGGGGAGACCTTTTACTACGATTCCGGAAAGCAGCATTACTTGACATCAAAGACTGGGGCGATTGTGCTGTGGGTCAGCTCGCCGCCGACGTTTTGATTAGAAAAAGCACGATAAAATAGTGTGAAAGGTATGGTTATTGGCGATGAAACAATCACTTGTTGAGCTAAAGGGTATCACAAAATCCTATGACGGACAGATGATACTGGATGATTTAAATCTGGAGATTTACGAGAATTCTTTCGTGACGCTACTTGGTCCGAGCGGCTGCGGAAAGACGACAACTCTTCGAATCATTGGTGGTTTTGAGACACCGGATAAGGGAAAGGTGATTTTTGACGGACAGGACATCACAGCACTTCCGCCACATAAGAGAGCATTAAATACCGTATTCCAAAAATATGCGCTCTTTCCAAATATGACAATTGAGGAGAATATTGCATTTGGCCTTAAGATTAAGAAAAAGTCCAAGCAATATATTAAGGATAAGATCGAATATGCGTTGAAGCTAGTTAACTTAAAAGGCTTTGAAAAACGTATGCCGGATTCTTTGTCCGGTGGACAGCAGCAGCGTATTGCGATTGCCCGCGCGATTGTAAATGAGCCGAAGGTACTTCTTCTCGATGAGCCGCTTGGCGCACTCGATTTAAAACTTCGTCAGGATATGCAGTATGAGTTGATTCGTATGAAAAAAGAACTTGGCATCACTTTTATCTATGTCACACATGACCAGGAAGAGGCACTGACAATGTCCGACCATATCATCGTCATGAACCAGGGCTACATTCAGCAGCAGGGTTCGCCGGAGAAGATCTACAATGAGCCAGAGAATGCATTCGTTGCCGACTTTATCGGGGACAGCAATATCATCAGTGCCACTTTTATTCAAGACGAGTTGGTTGAGATTTTGGGCAGCCGCTTTGCCTGTGTCGATAAGGGCTTTGGAAAGAATAAGCCGGTCGATGTGGTAATTCGTCCGGAGGATGTTGATCTGCTTCCAGAGGGCAAGGGCAGCCTTGAGGGTGTAGTCACCCATATGATTTTCAAGGGTGTTCACTATGAGATGGAAGTAATGGCTGGCGGCTTTGAGTGGCTCGTACACAGCACCGATATGTTCCCAGTTGGCACCAAGGTCAGCATTCATGTGGATCCGTTTGACATTCAGATCATGAATAAGCCGGAATCCGAGGATGAGGAGGCGATGGGTGTCCATGAATAAGAAAAAGCTACTGGCCGGACCGTATTTTGTCTGGATGATTCTCTTTACGGTAATCCCGCTTCTCGTGATTGTCTGGTATGGCTTTACTGACAGAACCGGTGCCTTCACACTTGAAAATGTCAGAGCGATTGCGAGAATGGAGCATTTAAAGCCATTAATTCGTTCCTTATTTTTATCAATCGTCTGTACCATCCTTTGTCTTGTAATTGCCTATCCGCTTGCAATGATTTTAAAAAAATCCGGAATGGGCAAAAAAGGCTTTGTTGTCTTTATTTTCGTCCTTCCGATGTGGATGAATTTTTTACTTCGTACCTACGCTTGGCTCAATCTGATTGACGATGGTGGTATTTTGGATACGATTTGCAAAAGTCTTGGTCTTTCAACCGTCAGCATCGTCGGAACCGACACGGCAATCATTCTTGGCATGATCTATAACTTCTTGCCTTTTATGGTGCTTCCTCTTTACAACGTGCTTGTAAAGATTGATGAGAATGTCTTAAATGCAGCGAGAGACCTTGGCGCAAATAGCGTTCAGGTATTTACAAAGGTTTTGCTTCCGCTCAGTCTTCCTGGCATCATCAGCGGTGTCACGATGGTATTTGTCCCATCACTTACGACATTCGCCATCTCCGATTTGCTTGGTGCGAGAAAGATTATGTTAATCGGAAACATCATTGAGCAGGAATTTTCAACAGCCGACAACTGGCATTTAGGCTCCGGTTTGTCCATGGTACTGATGGTATTTATCTTAATTAGCATGGCACTTTTGGAGCGCTACGATAAAAATGGGGAGGGAACATCATTCTGATGAAAAAATTAAAATCTTTTTTTTCGGGCATGTACCTGACACTGATCTTTATCTTTCTATATGCCCCAATTGTGACACTAATTGTCTTTTCTTTTAACGATGGAAAGGGAAGCCGCTGGAAGGGTTTTTCATTAAAGTGGTATGAGGATTTGTTCCAGAGTCAGATGATTATGGAGGCACTTGGAAACACGTTACTGATTGCATTGGTATCGGCAAGTGTCGCAACTGTGATTGGCACGATCACCTGTATCGGCATCAATTCATTAAAAGGCAGATGTAAGAGCGTCTATATGGCACTCAACAATATTCCACTGATGAACTCTGATCTGGTGACAGGACTTTCCTTAATGCTTGTCTTTATCTCAGTCGGCTGGAAGTTTGGCTTTTCAACGATTCTTGTAGCTCATATCACATTCAACATTCCGTATGTGATTTTAAGTGTCATGCCGAAACTTCGACAGACCAATGTCAGCACTTATGAGGCTGCGATGGATTTGGGCGCGACACCGCTATCTGCATTCTTTCAGGTGGTAATGCCAGAGCTGTTGCCAGGTATTGTATCTGGATTTTTACTGGCATTTACAATGTCACTTGACGACTTTATCATCACCTATTTTACCAGAGGAGCTGGTATCAATACACTGTCTACGTTAATTTACAGTGAGGTAAGAAAGGGAATCAAGCCGACAATGAATGCACTGTCTACAGTTATGTTTGTTTCGGTTCTTATTTTACTTAGCATAGTAAATATACTTCCAGAGCTGCGCAACAAAAAGAAAAATGAGAGTGTAAAGGAATGATACTAGGGTTTCAAGCTTAAAAGTTTGCAGAATAGTATCATGATAAAATTTGCGAGGAGATTTGCGATGAGAAAACGAGCATGGGCGGCAGCATCGGTTGTCGTGATGCTGTCCACTGCATTTAGTACACAGGCCGTATTTGCAGATAAGTATCCAAACGGCAAAGTAAAGGTATTTAACTGGGGAGAATACATCGACGAGGATCTGATCGGTGAGTTCGAGGACGAATATGGCATTGAGGTCATTTATGATACGTTTGATACGAATGAATCCATGTATCCGCGTGTAGAGGCTGATCCAAGCCTGTACGATGTAATCTGTCCGTCCGAGTACATGGTTGAGAAGATGATCGAAAACGATGTTGTGCAGGAGATTGACTGGGATCAGATTTCCAACAAAGACAATATCGGAAGCACCTATTTCAAAAGCTGCGAGAGCTTTGATCCGGGCAACAAGTATTTTGTTCCATATACATTTGGAACCGTCGGAATTTTGTATAACAAGAGCATGGTTCCAGAGGATGCTGTGATCGACAGCTGGGATGTTTTATGGGATGAAACCTATAAGAATAATATCATCATGCAGGATTCCGTGCGCGATGCCTTTATGATTTCGCTAAAAAGACTTGGTTATTCCTGTAACACCACTGACAAGGACGAGTTAAACGAGGCGATGGAGCAGCTGATGATCCAGTACAAGCTCAATAAGGCTTATGCAATCGACGAGGTGCGCGATAAGATGATCAATGGCGCAGCAGCGATTGGTGTCATTTACTCTGGCGAGTATCTGTATTGCCAGGAGGAAAATGAGGATCTGGAGTATGTGGTTCCAAAGGAAGGAACCAATATCTGGTATGATGGCTGGGTCATCACGAAGGGTTCTGAGAACGTAGAAAATGCCCACAAGTGGATTGATTTTTTGTGCCGTCAGGATGTCGCTTATAAAAATTTCGAGTATATCTATTATGGAACGCCAAATGTCGCAGCGCAAGAGTTAATCGACGAGGACATCAGAAATAACCAGGGACTGTTCCCTGCAGAGGAGATCATCAAGAAGTGTGAGGTTTACAATTATCTCGGCCAGGAAGAGGAAAATATGTACTATGAGCTGTGGAAAAAAGTGAAGAGTTCTTGGTAAAAAATATAGGTTGCAAAAAACGCGAAGCTGTATTAAAATGATCTTGCTTAGAAAAGCGTAAACAAAATTTCCAAGGAGGATAAACAAATGGCATATAAGATTAGTGATGAGTGTATTATGTGCGGTACCTGTGAGGGTGAGTGCCCAGTAGGTGCAATCGCAGAGGGCGAAGGCAAGTATGAGATCGACGCAGACGCATGCATCGAGTGCGGAAGCTGCGCAGCAGCCTGTCCAGTATCTGCAATCAGCGAGTAATTTCAGATTCGATACCAAACAAAAATAAAATGAGCCATCGGGGGCAGTCCCCCGGTGGCTTATTTTTTCTTCCTCTTCCATGGCAGTCTGCTTGCAGCTGCCTCTTTTTGTTCGCGCGTCTTTTTTCTTCGAAGAAATAGCGTCTCATCAAGTTTCCGAAAGCGCTCCTCAGCCTCATCGTCCTGTAGCCGCATCCGATAGTCCATCTCTTTAATCAACTTTGTGCTGACCTGCTCTGTAATGTCTTCAACATGTTGTTTCAAAGCGCGATTCAAGATTCGGTTCATCACATCCTCAAATTCTTCCATTCGAAGCTTTCTGGCAAGCTCGGTTTGCTCTGCTGAAACCGGAAAAACGGCAGGCATCGTGTCTGGAAGTTCACTTGCTCGTCGATTCATCTCATCCGATAGCTTCACTAGATAATAAAACTCATCGTCATCCAAAAGAGACAGCCTCGGAACCACAAGCTTAATCGCCTTTAATTGAAAATTAGCATCGCGAAGAATCTTAATGCGCTGAAACATCAAAAGCTGTGCATTGGTATAGCAGCGATACCCCTGCTCATTTCTCATAATCGGAAGGCCAAGCTCCTCCTCCCAGTAGCGAAGCACATGCGCTTCCATATTTAATTGCTTACAGGCATCCGAGATCAGAATTGGTTCCTGCGTATTTCTCGTTTGTACATTCTTTGATTCAAAGCTTTCGTGTCTCTTCTCCTCCCGATCCTGCATATAAGTCCTTCCTTTCTGGATAGTGGTTAGTAGATCGTTCACGGGTATAGTAACTTAGAACCCCTACGGATAATATAGCAGTTTTCGCGCGCAAAGCGAGAAAAATCATTCGCTCAAAGCAAACACAAATCGTCACGAATGATTATTTTTCAAATTTTTTCGAGGATTCTACATTGTTTCTCTCTTAAAAGGAGTGGTATCATTATATAAAAAAGAAGGGAGAAACAAACGAATGAAACAGATATTTTCTTATCTGATTCCGTACCGGGCAAGGATGGCAGTTGGCTTTGTCATTAAGGTTGCGGCGACGATTGTAGAGCTATTGATTCCGTGGGCACTTTCTGTTATGGTTGACCGCGTGATTCCAACCGGAAACATCGGTTTCGTGTTTGCCTGGGGCGGTGTTATGGTACTATTTGCCATTCTGGCACTGATTGGAAATATTGTCGCCAATCGTATGGCATCACTTGTCGCAAGAAACACAACAGAGAGAATCCGTTTACAACTATTTTCTAAAATCAGCTTTTTATCCTCAAGACAGCAGGAGCAGATCGGACAGGCATCGCTCATCTCAAGATCGACATCAGATACCTATAACATTCACCAGTTTATCGGTATGATGCAGCGACTCGGTGTGAGACAGCCAATCATGCTTGTCGGTGGTTTAGCTGTCACATTGTCGATGGATGCGCCACTTACCTGCATTATGCTGTCACTTCTTCCAGTCATGGCACTTCTTGTCTTTCTGTTTTCCAGCCAGGGTGTTCCGATGTACACAAAAGTGCAGGAGGCAGTTGACCGTTTTGTGCGACTCGTCAGAGAGGACATTGCAGGCATTCGCGTAATTAAGGCACTGTCAAAGACCGATACCGAGCGGGAGAAGTTTGCAAAGATCAATGAGGAAGTTGTAACACGCGACCAGCGTGCTGGTATGGTGATGGGCGCGATGAATCCGGTGATGAGTGTGATCTTAAATGTTGGCCTTGTGCTTGTTTTGTTTGTTGGTGCAAAGCGTGTCAATGCCGGACAGACAACGCCAGGCGTTATCATGGCTTTTATGTCCTATGTGACAATTATTTTAAATTCGATCTTGTTTCTTTCCAGAATTTTTGTTATGTATTCAAAGGCATCCGCATCAGCAAAGCGTATCAGTGAGGTGCTCAATCTGCCAGAAGATTTGATGGTAGAGCATTTGCCGAGTGGTGGTAAGTTAGCACTTCCTCAGATTGTCTTTGACCATGTATCGTTTCGCTATGAGGATGGAGATGGAGCGGATTGTTTGCACGATGTCAGCTTCACGGTAAATAAGGGAGAGACACTTGGTATCATTGGTGCAACTGGCTCTGGAAAGAGTACAATTGTCAATCTTTTGATGCGCTATTATGATCCAGATCAAG
>CAUCWU010000138.1 GCA_958446555.1 uncultured Lachnospiraceae bacterium
GAGCTTGCGATTGAGCAGCTAGAGGACAATTACGGGCGGTATTGCAGGCAGATTTCATGGGATATTGTTCAAAATCGTGAGGATGTCGGAGAATGTTTGAACGATACTTGGTGGAAGACTTGGTGTAGCATTCCAGAAAATAAGCCGGATTCGCTTCGGGCGTATGTCGCCAGAATCACACGAAATTTATCATTAAATAAGGTGATTCACAATCAGGCATGGAAGCGTGGCTATGGGAAAATCAGTACAATCGAAAAAGAGGCTGGAGATTTGATTGGCGAGGATGTGATCAGCAGAGTGATTGACCGGGATGATTTTGTCAGCCGAATGGATGAATTTTTGAATCGTCAGTCACAGATTGATCGTATGATTTTTGTACTTCGTTTTTGGTATATGAAGACGCCCAAAGAGATTGCAAAGCAGATGGATATGAAAGAAAAGACTGTGTACAATACGCTATATCAGATGAGAAAGCGTTTTCGAGATTATTGGGAGCAGTCAGAGTCGCAACTTCCAAAGAGATACCAAGGTAAGAAAGAGCGGTGACGAGGGAAAAAGTGATAGACAGAAAATGATAGTTGAAGTGAGAACACAGGAAAGGAGGATCTGTGTATGAAGCAGAATGAAAGTAAGAAGAGTAAAAACGGTGATGGAGTAAAGAAACGATTGTTTGGTCAAAAGTTGGATACGCGCACACCAAAGGAAATCGAAAGAGAGCAAGAAATTTTACTGTGGATGAGCGACATTCGAGATGAGTTTATCTTGGAGGCAGAGGATTATAAGCAGTATCAAAAGGACAAGCGCGTACCTAGCTATTTGATTGTGGGAGGTACACTTGCAGCAGTAGCATCTATATGCACAGCAATTTTTTTCCAGACGGGACACAATCGTCTCTGGAAAGACAATGATCCGATGCAGCTTCCGTATCAGACACAAGAGACCGAGTGGGAGAGTGAGACTGCGGAAACGACATCCGAAGAAATCTCAGAGGAAATATCGACGGAGGAATCTATAACAGAGGAAGATACAACTGAAGAAACGATAACTAACACAGAAGAATCAATTGAAGGAGCGTCACAGTCGATCGATGAGACCAATACTGTAAATGTAGTGAATGGTGTCGCGGCATCGGCTGATAGTGGTTGGCTCGCGCAGTCGCAAAATTATCGAATTTTGGTCCAGACCGATGAGAATACTGTGTCTGTTTACTATGCTTGGGATGGCAGTCTTCAGTGTACATTTTCAGGAAAATTGGCATCTGGACAGAAGGGATGTCTGGCGAAGGAAGGAGATCGTGTTGCAATTATCAATGGACAGACAGTCGCCCTTCAAATGTATGTTGTCGGAGAAAAACAATTAAGTCAGGAAATGTATGTCTACTGGAACAAACTGTCCGATACGGTATTTACGAGCAGTGAAAGCGCTCTGTTTTCGCCAGGAAAATTATATACAATCAATGGTGTTTTGCTGACAGAAAAAGATCAGATATTTGTGCGAGTGGGCGATCATATCTATAGCGAGGATGGCGTTTATAATTTGAATGGGCAACTACTCGGTGATCACCAGGAATTTACTGCATTGCAGGAATTTGGAAACTATGTTCTTGGCTGCGATTATACGACATGGACGTATGTGATGTTTGATCTTACGACGATGGCAACTGTATGGACCGCTAGTGATAAAGATTGGGTCTATCAGTACAGCACAGAGCAGTCGATAAATTGGACGATGGCAGATGGACAGGGAATCGTCACTGATCTAATGCGAAATCCAAAATTAACTGAGGCAGATTGGATCGCGCAGAATGCGGATTGGGCATTGAGTGGAAAGCAAATTAGTGTTTTGTATGAAAATGAACAGACAAAACAATCAATCGTTCGATTGATTGAAACCGATCCTACTACGGATCTTCGTTCCTATCGATATTATGTTTGTGGTGAACAATATCAGATACAAGAGGAACTTCCAAAGAATCATGTAATGGATTACTTTGCAGATGGTGTGCAAGTTCCATTGGTATGGAGCCTCACAGATGAGGGAATGCTTGTGTTCACAGATATCTGGACAAAGGAAGATATTGTTACAGTTCCAATTGATTTAAATGGAGGAGAGATTGAGTCGATACAGCTTACCGGTTCTGATCCTATCTATGGAATTACAGTCTCAACAATGAATCCCAATGATATGCTTACATTTTTGGTCGCCAATGGAATGGTCATTTCCCAGTCAAAGAACAATACCGTGATAAATGAAACTGTCACCAGTCTGGACGAAAACACAATTGTTGTCTATGAGAATGGAACGACACCAAATGTACGGTATTTTGATAAAAATGGAAATTCACTATCAGAGGATAATGCACAGATTGTTTATGCAGATCAATATGCAATATGCACGGTACAAGATAGGAAACTTACCATTAATCCGAGAGGAGAGGCTGCTTATTAACTTCCGATTGCGTCAAATGAGTATCTTGCGATCACAACAGGAAATGATCGTTCTGGCGAGCTTTGTGATAATCAGGTTCTCTTTGCAAATGACGATATGAGTTGCATTCAGGAAGAAAATCGCATTGTGATAAAAGATCGTGCAGGACAGGTGAGAAAGGAGGTTATAATTCGCTAGAAACGTTTTCGATACTTACTATTGAAACAAGGAAAAACTAATTTTTGAATTTAAGAAACAGTTGTGAAAATAAAGATAATATGCTATATTAAATGCATGGAAAGTCAGAGCATAAAAGGCGGCCTACCCTCTTCGGAGGGGCTGTCCCTCCGGACGAAAGAAAGGAGGGGATGCCAATGTACGTTACATATCAGGATCTAATCCAGATCGGTATCTTATTGGTTGTTCTTGCGGATTTGATTTATCAGATTTGTAAGGGAAGAAAATAGCCGCCACTACTCGCACTAGTGACGGCTAAGACTATATAGTCGAATTGCTATTCGGGTAGGCCGTATGTTTTGGCTTTCCTTTTCTTTACTATAGCATATTAGACGAATAGTTGCAAGTTCAAAAAAATAGAATTTTAATTTTTTTTGTTAGTAAAAAGCTTTCATTTGTTGTCTTTTAAGTTGAAAGAAGTAACCGCTTATGATGAGTTAGGAAGAAAAGGGACGGAGGTAACTGATGAGAGATACAGAGATTGTAGATCTATACTGGGAGCGAAATGAATCAGCGATTGACCAGACAAGGATGCGTTACGAGGGCTATTGCGATGAGATCTCATGGCGCATTCTAGAAAATCATGAGGACGTGCAGGAATGTTTAAATGATACTTGGCTTCAGACATGGAACAGCATCCCAAGTAATCGTCCATTAAGCCTGAAATCCTATGTGGGACGCATCACAAGAAATCTGTCTCTCAATCGATTTAAAAAAGAGACAAGAAAAAAACGTGGTGGAAACGAGACAGAGGCTGTATATGAGGAGCTTGCTGAGTTTCTTGGGCAGGAAGATACAGTGGCGAGAAATCTAGAGAAACGGCAATTTCTTGATTTTCTTACCGACTATCTCAACAGTGTCTCAAAACGAGATCGCGAGATTTTTGTCCTTCGTTTTTGGTATCTGGAAACACCAAAGGAAATTGCAAACACCTTTGGTGTTTCTGAAAAAGAAATCTATAATCGTTTGTATCTCCTTCGCAGACGCTTTCAGGAAAAATGGAAAAAGGAAGATATGCCGCCCGTTTGCTAGCAAGAGAAAAAAACTATAACAAGTCATTCTATTTTCGGATTAGACAAAGACTTTCTATGACGATATGATAAAAGAGGACGTTTTCTATATAAATGGAAGCACAACACGCTCCTTGGGATTGTGGCTGGAACAGCAGTCTATTTATGTATGCTTTCGGTCATAAGATAACAGAATCACACATATACTAATAATAGGGTCAGTCAGTTCGATTACAATCGGTTGCAAATGGCAAAGCCCAATATTTGTATATGGAGGCGATTATGTTAGAGCTTCAGAAAAAACAGATACATATGAGCAGGAGCAAAAACACGGCAGGGGCGCAGATCACCTTTGATGAGGATTTTAATATTCCAGATGCCAAGCCGGATGTGGGCAGTGTCCTATTAAAACAGGCAGATGCCGTGGTGGAGGAGCTTCGACAGACATCGGAGAAGGTGCTTGTGAAGGGAAGACTAGAGTTTGAGATCCTATATGCAGTAGAGGGCACCAGTCGAATGAAAAATCTGTCTGGTGCGCTGGAATTTGAGGAGAGTATTGGCTATCCGGGGTTAGAGCCGGGGGATTCTATTCGGTGTCATACAAAGGTGGAGGACATTAGTATACGAGTCGTAAATTCAAGAAAGCTTCATATCAGCTCAGTGCTTGGTGTGGAGCTTTTTGCCGCGTCGGCCCATCTTGAGGAGGCTGCAAGGTCACTTTCTGGAGGAGAGGATATCGCAGTTCTTGGAAAAGACATGGAAGTAGTGTCCTTGCAGATGCAAAAGAAAGATACCTTTCGCATCGAAGATGATGTTGTAATTGTTCCGGGAAAGCCACTTGCGCAGTCTCTTCTATGGAAATCGTTAAGTCTTCGCAGCATGGACTATCAGGTTCAGGAAGACAAAATGGTCGTTCAGGCAGAGGCGCAGCTGTTTGTCATCTACGAGGCAGGACAGGAACAGCTTCCAATGCAGTGGATGGAAAAGACAATTTCATTTACCGGAGAGTTGCCACTTCTTGGCTGTCGCCCAGAGATGATTCCGTCGGTCGAGCCGGTGCTAATCAAAAAAGAGGTTAGCATTCATCCAGATGAAGACGGTGAAAATCGAATCTTTCATGTGGATGCAGTTGTAGAGCTTGATATGAAGCTATATCTTGAGGAGAAGGTGCACCTTTTGTGCGATGCCTATTCCACAACGAAGGAGGTTGACACCAAATATAAAACAGCTCATCTTGAGACGCTTCAGATGAAAAATACAGCAAAGTGCCGAATCACGGAAAAGATTCCACTTCACAGCACCGATACGATGCTTCAGATTTGCCACAGTGAGGGAAGTGTTTCGATTGATCGGGCAGAGATTGTCGATGAGGGTATTCGCGTCGAGGGAGCTGTGTATGTCACAGTTTTATATCTTGCGGCAAATGATGAACGGCCTATGCAGGCAGCGTCCGGTGTCATTCCTGTCAGCCATGTGATCGAGGCGGGCGGTATCACACCGGGAAGCTGTTTTACAATCAGTCCGATGTTAGAGCAGATCACGACGATGATCGCACCGGGTGGTCAGGGAGAAGTCAGAGCAGTCATCAGTTTTGATACGTTTGTGTTATCCGAGCATGAGATTTCGGTGCTAGATCAGGTGAGTTTTACCGGAGAGACAATTGATCCAAACGATTTTCCGGGAATGATCGGCTATATTGTGCAGCCGGGTGACAATCTCTGGGCGATTGCAAAAAAATATCGAATGAGTGTCGAGAGAATCCGAGAGGTCAATCAAACCACAGCAAAAGAAGATGCAGCAAATTTGTCAGCTGCAAACGCAAAAGAAGACGGCGAGTTCACAAAGCCGGGAGAAAAATTATTGTTAGTGCGGTGAAAGGAACCTTTCAGAAGTTTTCACATAGAATAGTAGTGTAACGCAGCAGGGTGGATACCGCAGGTTGCGCTCGAAACTGCCGGCTGCTTTTGATAGATTTCACCCGGCCCAAAAGGCCGGATACATAATCGAAAGCAGCCCACAAAAAGAAAAAGGAGTCGCGATGGACTCCTTTTTTCATGCAAAGAAAGCGAATTACTGAGCATCCTGAGCATTCTCAGCTAAAAACTCATTGATCTTATCAACCAGATCATCTGGATCAATTCCGTGAACCTCAGCAGCCTCGCCGATGGACTCAGCCTGAGATGCCGGGCAGCCAAGGCAATGCATACCAGCAGCCATAAGAATCGGAATAACACCGGTGTTTACCTGAAGCAGTTCACCGATTGTAATATCTTTTGAAATCTGTGTCATATTAAAACCTCCATAAAAAATGCTTGGAATCAGACCAAAATGTCTACTCAACCTTCATTATAAAGGGTATCAAATAGAAAAGCAAGGGGATATTTTCTAAATCTTTAACGTCGATATCTTCTGAATATACATTACAGATCTAACAGTATAAAAGGTACATTTAATTAAAAAATTCATGCTATTAAATCGGGAAAAATCACATTCTTTGAACTTGTACATTGAGAAATTAAAGGAAAATGTCAGTTGACGGATGAAGAACGTGACTGACAATGAATATCATAGTAATAATCATTGTAACTATCAAATGAAACGTCCTATCGTCCGGAGAGCTTGACGTTAAATGATTCTAATTCTTACCAACTATAAAAGTCAGTTAGCAGGCTAAGAAAATTTATTGAATAGGTAGACAATGATGTCGAATTTTGTCGAAATGTTGTACAGGCAACTGCCAATTTTCTGTTTGTATTTTTTTGCACCGTATGCTATACTATATATAACAATACGGAACGTACATTCATATTCGCGAGCAAAGGAGGGCATACATACAGTACAGCTTTTATTAAAACCATCAAATTATGAACGCTATGAAATCGACCGCTGTTTTCGGGCACTGGCGCATATGCATAATGTATGTGTGAAGCATGCCCGTAAATGTATGGTCCGCCTTCAGTATGATAAAGACTATGCAGCGCTGCGACAGCAATACTTGAAATTATCTAAAAAACTGTCGAAAAAAGAAGAACTGTCAAATGAAGATAAGGCAGAAA
>CAUCWU010000139.1 GCA_958446555.1 uncultured Lachnospiraceae bacterium
CTCGCCAAGTGTCAGCTCATCTGCTGCAACACCGGCTGAAATCAAATCCTGAATATAGTCCTTTGCCTGCTCACACAGCACCCCATTGATATAAATATCACCCTCGTCAATACGAATGCGGTCTCCCGGAAGTGCAATGACACGCTTAATCTGAATATCACTGTTGTTTTTTGTGCGAAACGCAATGATATCAAACTGCTTCGGTGAGGAAACATGGTAACTTAATTTATTGATCAAAAGCACACTTTTTTCTGCTGCAGCTGGCTCCATTGAATGTCCCTTCATCTGCACTGGATTGGCAAAAAACAAATAAACAAACAGTGCTAGCACAACAAGCAGTGCTGTATTGGCAAAGCCGGCCACAATTCGCCATGGCAGGCTTCTCTTCTTTTGTTTTCTTAATGATACTGCTTCCATCTCTTGTATCCCTCTGAATCTATCCCACTCGTTTTTTCGACCTTAGCTGATGCCCATGTAATTTTTACAAATTGCTCTGCTACTTTGTAATTCTCGCAATTCTAAAATATAAAGGAAGGAGAGGTCATACATATTGTATTGGCCCCTCCTTTGTATCAGTTTGTTATTACTTTACAATTTCCTTAACCTTTGCGCTCTTTCCTACTCTCTGTCTTAAGTAGTTCAGCTTTGCTCTACGTACCTTACCCTTACGTACAACTTCGATTCTCTCTACGGATGGAGAATGAACCGGCCAAGTCTTCTCAACACCAACACCGTTGGATGACTTTCTTACTGTGAAGGTCTCACGGATTCCACCGTTCTGTCTCTTTAAAACAGTACCCTCGAAAACCTGAATTCTTTCCTTCTCGCCCTCGCGAACCTTTGCGTATACCTTTACAGTATCACCAACGCCAAACTGGTCAACATGCTCCTTTAACTGAGCCTTCTCAATGCTTTCAATAATGCCACTCATAGTGTGCCTCCTTATACTAATGCGGATGTTCTTAATACACGCGGTAACAGCGGACCATCTCTAAAATCACAACAGAAACAGCTTATCATATCACCGACAAAAATGCAAGCGTTTTTTTCTTTTTTCGCGTATTTTTTTATAATCGTCTCCGCTAAATTAATCTATAGATGTTTTATGGATGACTTGATCTTGAATAGCCGAATATTTTTGCGCCTGTGATCTAAACAAGAGCGTTCATGAATAGGATGCTTATTTTTGCAGATACTGTTCGTAAGCTTTCATCTGAAAGCGATAAAACAAAATCAAGTTTGTTTAAAACCAAGGAGGTATTTTCATGACAAATTGTACCTGTACTGTTACCGACTGTACACACAACAGCGATCGCTGTTGCTGCAAATCCGAAATTCTCGTTGACGCAAGCTCCAAGGATGCCTGTTCCTGTGGATGCACCTACTGTGCAAGCTTCGATCACAAAGGGCACGACTCCTTTAAAAACAGCAGCGAGATGGCAGATCCTTCATTAAAGATCGGCTGCAATGCAATCCAGTGTATCTACAACGAGGGCAATCTCTGCCAGGCAAAATCCGTCGCAATAAGCGGCATGAACGCTCAGTCCGGCAATCACACCGAGTGCGCAACGTTCAAAGCAAGATAAACTTAATGCCCGCGCACCTTCTGAATAGCCGTCACAACCAGTAACACACAGAGGTTCACAAGCACAATGCTTGCTCCTGTCGGTGTTGATAGCAGAAACGAAATAATCAGTCCCAAAAGGAAGTCTACAACTGCCGTGATTGCTGCTGCAACAATCACGCCACAGAAGCTCTTTTGCAAGCGCATTGCGATAAGAGCCGGGAAAATGATCAAACTAGAGATCAGCATCGCTCCCATCATTCGCATTCCAAGTGTAATCGTAACTGCTGTCAACACCGATAACAATGCATTGAAACGTCCCACCTGAATGCCGGAAGCCTTTGAGAAATTCTCATCAAATGTGATTGAGAAAATGCGGCTATAAAACAGGATAAATAAAATCAATACAATGATACATAATACAATACTAATGACAACATCTTGCTTGTTCATGACAAGAATGCTTCCAAACATATAGCTGGAAACATCGGTATTGATACCGGTTGTGAGAGCCGTGATTGTGATACCGATTGCTAGAGCTGATGATGAGACAACGGCGATTGCCGCGTCGGTTTTCATATGAGCTGTCTCACGAATGCGAAGCAGACAAAACGACGCAATAATGACAATCGGAATTGACAGCCAAAGCGGTGATACGCCAAGTGCAACTGCAACCGATAATGCGCCAAAGGAGACATGTGAAAGTCCATCTCCGATCATAGAATAATGCTTCAGCACCAGGCAAACGCCCAGAAGTGCCGCACACAGCGATACAAGCACACCAACAATCAGTGCTCTCTGAATAAATGGATATTGAAACATTGTGATAATCAAATTCATTTCTCGTCTTCCTCCCTAAAAGCAGTTCCAAGCATACGCTTTCCCTCTTCGCTCGCACAATATTCTTTTCTCGTTCCAAAGAAATAGCCCTGCGATACAATATGAAGAACCTTGTCCGCATACGGAAGTGCACCTACGATGTCATGTGTTACCATAACGATTGCTGTATGCTCTTTCTTATTGAGTTTTTCCAAAATTTCATATAACTCTCTTGTCACAGCCGGATCTAGTCCTGTCACAGGCTCATCCAATATCAAAAGTTTCTCAGTTGCACACAGTGCTCTTGCAATCAATACTCTCTGCTGCTGTCCACCTGACAGTTCTCCCATTGTTCTTGATACCAAATTTTCCAGTTCAAGATGTCGCATCTGCTTTCTTGCTTTTTCTTTATCTTCTCTTGAATAGAAAAAGCGACCCTTTCTTGTGCTCAGACAACCTGACAAAACAACTTCCCATACAGTCGCCGGAAAATCTTTTTGTGAGCTTGTCTGCTGAGGAAGGTACCCAATCACATGGTTGGAAATTCCTTCTCCATAGCAAACCTCACCGTTTCCTGCCGGAATGAGTCCTAGCAGTCCTTTTAGCAATGTGGATTTTCCAGAGCCGTTCTCTCCAACGATGCACACATATTCTCCCTCTTCCACTGTAAATGACAGATCCTTTATGACCTGCTGATTTTCGTATCCAAATGATACATTTTTACATTCAAACAGCATTTTACTGTAATCCTTTCTTTAAATTTTCTGCATTTTGTCTCATGAGATCTACATAAGTGACACCCTCTTTTAACTGCTCTGAGGTGACTGTATGGCAGGAATGAAGCTCAAGTATCTCAACTCCTGTGATTTCCTGTATCATTTCAGCCGTCTTCGTATTTCCCATCTCGACATGATAGATTGCTTTGATATCTTCTTTTTGAACCTCTTCTATTAAAGAAGCGATAACGCGAGCTGACGGCTCATTATCTCCGGCACAGCCTGCAAATGCAGCATCATAGTCAAGACCAAATTCCTCTGTAAAATATAAAAATGGAAAGCGGTCGGCAAACAAGATTTTTTTGACGCGAGCCGAATCGACAATCTCCTGAATCTCTGACTGAACCTGCGCAATTTGTTCTCTGTAGTCTGCTGCATTTTCATGAAAGGCTGTCGCATGGGCTGGATCAGCCTCGCAAAGAACCTCCTCAATCGCAGAGACAAGAATCTGTGCATTTTCAAGTGATGTCCAAATATGCTCATCATATTCATCATGATGGTCGGATTCATCGTGATCATGATCATCGTGTGTCTCTTCCTCAGCATCGTCGTGGTCGTGATCGTCATGATCATGGTCATGAGAATGGCCGATTGTTTTCATACTCTTTGTGTGTGCCTCTTCAAGCAAATTGACTGTCTCAATTCCCTGAAATGTAATTCCTTTGTCTCTTGGAACAGCATCCAATACTTCCTCTACCCATGTTTCCATCTCTCCTCCATTATAGAGGAAGACATCAGCTGACTGGAGTGTCAAAAGATCCTGTGCTGTTGGCTCAAAGCTGTGGCTGTCTCGCCCTGGTGGCAACAAAAGTGTCACATCCAAATAATCCCCACCGATTGCTCTTGCAAAATCGTAATACGGGAAAACAGTTGCAACGACAGAAATCTTATGATCAGCATCCTTTACACCATCTGCTTCTGTCTGTGTTGTTTGTGCTGTATTGCAACCAGTAGCCATGCACACTGCCGCAAGAAACACGGCAAGCATCCATCTGCATTTACCTGTTAATTTTCGCATTTTAATTTCCTTTCTTAGCTCTTATCTATCTGATATCTGTGAATTGCTTCGTCATTAAAGTACTTCGCAATTCTTGCAGTATTAAAAAATTCCATAATTAAATAATTATTTAATTCCCTTAACACGCAGCAAGGCCGCCGTTTTCACGGCAGCCCTGTGTTTTTCTTTTGTTCTTTTGTAATTTGCGTAATGCAAGCCCACAACTGGTCTCTACAAATTGCTCTATTATGAACAACTTAGTAAGTCTAAACCATTCAAATTGTAAGATCAAACATTTACGCTGCTGTAGTTTGGAGCCTCTTTGGTGATCTGAATATCATGTGGATGGCTTTCCTTTAAGGATGCAGCACTGATCTTAACGAACTTTCCAGTCTCCTGTAAGGTCTTGATATTCTTTGCACCGCAGTAACCCATACCAGAACGAATACCACCAACTAACTGGAAGATGGTATCTTCTACGGTTCCCTTGTATGCAACACGTCCCTCAACACCTTCTGGAACGAGCTTCTTTGCCTCAGTCTGGAAGTAACGATCCTTTGAACCATTCTCCATAGCAGCGATGGAACCCATTCCACGATAAACCTTGTACTTTCTTCCCTGATACAATTCAAAATCACCAGGTGCCTCATCACAGCCTGCAAACATACTTCCCATCATGCAGACACTTGCACCTGCTGCTAATGCCTTTGTCATATCACCAGAGTACTTGATACCGCCATCTGCGATAATCGGAATGCCATATGGCTTTGCAGCCTCATAGCAATCCATAACTGCTGTAATCTGCGGAACACCGATACCAGCAACGACACGAGTGGTACAAATGGAACCAGGTCCAATACCAATCTTAACTGCATCTGCGCCAGCCTCGATCAAAGCCTTTGTTGCTTCTCCGGTTGCTACGTTTCCGACGATAACCTGCAGATCCGGGTAAGCTGCCTTGATTTCCTTTAAAGTATTGATGATATTCTTGGAATGACCGTGTGCAGAGTCAATTACGATACAGTCCACCTTGGCATTTACAAGAGCAGTTACACGCTCCATTACATTCTTTGTGATACCAACAGCCGCACCACATAAGAGACGTCCCTGCTCGTCCTTTGCAGACATCGGGTACTTGATCTGCTTCTCAATATCCTTGATTGTGATCAGTCCCTTTAAGTTGAAGTCGTCATCTACGATTGGAAGCTTCTCTACTCTTGCCTTTGCTAAGATCTTCTTTGCCTCTGCAAGTGTAACACCTTCTTTTGCTGTTACCAGATTCTTAGAAGTCATAACCTCGCGAATCTTGCGGGAGAAATCCTCCTCGAACTTCAAATCGCGGTTTGTGATAATTCCAACCAGCTTTCTGCCCTCTGTGATCGGCACACCAGAAATGCGGAACTTCGCCATCAGTGCGTTGGCATCCTCGAGAGTATGATCCGGGGAAAGATAGAACGGATCGGTAATAACGCCGTACTCGGAACGCTTTACTTTATCAACCTCCTCGGCCTGTGCTTCAATAGACATGTTCTTGTGGATAATGCCGATACCGCCCTGACGCGCAATGGCGATTGCCATACGGTGCTCGGTAACAGTGTCCATACCGGCGCTCATCATCGGGATATTTAACTGAATCTTCTTTGTTAACTGTGTTGTTAAATCAATCATGTTCGGAGTTACCTCAGAATACTGAGGAACCAACAGGACATCATCAAACGTGATGCCGTCACCAATAATCTGACTCATGTCTATTATACCTCTCTCTTTGTAATTTAATGTGTTATGATACCAGGGTCAAAAACTCCAAAAGCCGATCGCGCTTGCACGATAAGGATTTTGAGTTTGGGACCCGCAAAAACATGAGGATGTAGCGATTTTCAAAGAAAATCAGCGAATCCGAATGTTTTTAGAATTGCGAGAGTTGCTTAGCAACGAAGCAATTCGTGGGTATCAAAAACCGTTATTAAGTTGTTAGTTTTTTGCCGCTGTGATATTCTGCTCAATCATCACCTTTCTCGGTGCTGCACTCTTCATGCACTTGAGAAGATTATCATTCGGCTCGATAACATATACGAATTTGCCGTTCTCGTCGGAGTAGGCAATTCCGTAGGTATTGGCATCGGCCCTTCCTGAGGAAAAATCGACAACCTTTACCTGATTGTTACCTTTGATGTAATCGAATTCATGGGACTTCATAGAAGCCATCTTTTCGATTTTCTGGATGTCCAGCTTCTTCATGCGCTTACGGCTACGCTGTGAAAGAATACGGTCGATTGCCAACTCATTGGTGACAAAGACATATTCATACTCGACATGCAGACGCGCACTTCCAAAGTAAGCTGCTGCTGCCGCGGCTAGCAATGCGAGAAATCCAAACGCACTAGTCACACAGAGGACAAACGCAATCAAAAACAGCACAACGATTCCGATGTAAAACGGAACTGCAAGCGGAGATTTTTTGCGCTTTACCAGCCACTCGGCATAAATATCATTATTCATACCTTCTCTCCTTTCATCCTGCCTGATAGGGCATGGAAGATATTTAAGATATTATATATTACTTTGATGAATTT
>CAUCWU010000140.1 GCA_958446555.1 uncultured Lachnospiraceae bacterium
AAAATGAGAAGCAGAAAAACCAGAAACAGAAGAAATCTCATCAATGGAGATTGTACTCATGTAGTTTGTTTCGATATATTTTAGGACACTTTTGAGTCGTTCAATGTGAGGGTCGTTTTTGGGAGCAGGAATATCGGTGGAATTTGTGAATATGGTGTAGAAGAAGGTAAAAAGGGCCCCCTTAATTGCAAGGCGGTAGCCTTTTGGAAAACTGCTGCTGATACTGTCAATATGATTTAGGCATGATGAGAGAGCAGGGTAATGTTCATCATCACAGCAGACAAGATGCTCAAAGCCAATGGTACCAGCCAAGAAAGGCTCAAAAAATTCACTGCTTAGAGCATCCATGCTTCCAGTACAAAGAAGATCAAGTGAAAAAATAATATTTTCATATTCCATAGAATCTTCAGCCGGGCCGATTGCATGAAGCTGACCAGGACTGACAATAATAATATCACCTGCCTCTACATAAAGAGAGGTAAAATCTAATGTGACGCGTCCACGCCCCTTTTTAATATATATGATTTCCACCTCATCGTGCCAGTGAAGCGGCACCTTCTCAAAATCAAGCGGAATAGAACAAATATACGCATTGTAAGGAAAATCAGGTGTGCTGTGTGATTTTGTTTCATGATAATTTTCGTATTCAGGTATCTGCATTGTGGCTCTCTCCTTAAGATTGGATAGCGGGTTCCAAGCTCAACCCCCTCATCGTGCAAGCACGATCGGTGGTTGGAGCTTTTGACCCTTGTATCATCATGATAGGATAGTACCATAAAAGGGCGGTATAATGCAAGAAAAATGACAAAAAAAGCAGTAAACTGCATACATCAACTCACGAAAGGAGTTTTAAGAATAATGATGGTAAATGAAATTTGTGAAAAGAAATATAATAAGCCGTTATCTGGCTGCACCAATGAGGAGATTTATTACGCACTGCTTGATATGACAAAGGATCTGGCAGCAAAGAAGGAAAGCGAAGCTGGAAAGAAGAAGGTATATTACATTTCCGCAGAGTTTTTGATTGGAAAGCTGTTATCAAACAACCTTATCAATCTTGGTCTTTACAAGACTGTAAAAGAAGAGCTTGAAGCAGCAGGAAAGGATATTGGTGAGATCGAAGAGATCGAGCCAGAACCATCTCTTGGAAACGGTGGACTTGGCCGTCTGGCAGCATGCTTTTTGGATTCCATGGCAACATTAAATCTGCACGGTGATGGTGTAGGCTTGAATTATCATATGGGTCTGTTTAAGCAGGTGTTTGATCACAATTTCCAGAAGGAAACACCAAATCCGTGGATTGAAAAAGACAGCTGGCTGATCAAAACTAACGTAAGCTATCCAGTTTCATTTGGTGATCTGACAGTGACCTCACGCATGTATGACATTGAGGTGACAGGCTATGAGGGACGCACAAATAAGCTTCATCTGTTTGATGTTGATACTTTAGATGAGAGTCTTATTAAGGACGGTACCATAAGCTTTGACAAGACAGATATCGCGAAGAATCTGACACTGTTCTTATATCCAGATGACAGTGATGAGGCAGGAAACTTACTTCGTATCTACCAGCAGTATTTTATGGTAAGCAATGCAGCACACTTGATTTTAGATGAGTGTACGGCACGCGGCTGTAAGCTGACCGATTTAGATGAGTATGCTGCTATTCAGATCAATGATACTCACCCGTCAATGGTTATTCCTGAGTTGATCCGTCTGCTTCTTGAGCGCGGCATTACCATGGATGAGGCAGTTGAACTTGTAACAAAGGTATGCGCATACACAAACCACACAATTCTGTCAGAGGCACTTGAGAAGTGGCCGCTTGCATATTTAGAGAAGGTTGTTCCGCAGTTAGTTTTGATCATCAAGGAGCTTGATAAGCGTGTAAAGGCAAAATATTCAGATCCGAAGGTAGCGATTATTGATGAGAATGACCGCGTTCACATGGCACATATGGATATCCACTATGGTCACAGTGTAAATGGTGTTGCTTACCTGCATACTGAAATTTTGAAAAATTCAGAGCTTAATGCTTTTTACAAAATTTATCCAGAGAAATTCAACAACAAGACAAACGGAATCACCTTCCGCCGCTGGCTGCTTTCATGTAATGAGGAGCTTTCAGAGGAAATTGAAAATAAGATTGGAAGTGGTTTTAAAAAGGATGCCTGTGAGCTTGAGAAGCTGCTTTCATTTAAAAATGATGATAGCGTATTAGACAGCATTCTTGCGATCAAGAAGGAGAAAAAGCGCCAGCTTGCTGACTATTTAAAGCATACACAGGGTGTTGTTATTGATGAAAATTCTATTTTTGATATTCAGGTAAAGCGTCTTCATGAGTATAAGCGTCAGCAGATGAATTTACTTTGGGCAATCCATAAATATCTTGAAATCAAGAATGGAAAGCTTCCTAAGACGCCAGTAACGCTGATCTTTGGCGCAAAAGCAGCACCAGCCTACACAATCGCAAAGGATATCATTCATGCAATTCTTTGCTTACAGCAGATCACAGAGCAGGATCCAGAAGTCAGCCCATATCTGCGCGTAGTAATGGTGGAAAACTACAACGTAACAAAGGCATCAAAAATTATACCGGCATGTGATATCTCCGAGCAGATCTCATTAGCATCAAAGGAGGCATCAGGAACAGGAAACATGAAGTTTATGTTAAACGGTGCAGTAACATTAGGAACAAGAGATGGCGCAAACGTAGAGATAGGAGAGCTTGTCGGAGAAGATAATATTTACTTCTTCGGAGAGAGCAGCGAGCAGGTAATTGAACATTATAAAAATGCAGATTATTGTGCAAAAGATTACTATACAAAAGACGAAGACATCCATACAGCAGTCGATTTCCTTATCGGTGAGCAAATGCTTGCAGCAGGAGACGAAGAAACCTTAACACAGCTTCATAAAGAACTGATAAATAAAGACTGGTTTATGACCCTCCTTGACTTAAAAGAGTATATAGCACGCAAAGAGCAGGTGCTTAATGACTACGCAGATAGAAAGGAATGGGCAAAGAAGATGCTCATCAACATCGCAAAGGCAGGATTCTTTTCATCTGACCGTACTATAGCACAATATAACGAAGAAATCTGGAAGTTATGATAAATATTAAAAAAGGTGGCAGCATAAACACGCTGCCACTTTTTCTCGTTGATTTTCCTCGTTTATTAGGGTAAAATGGAATACAGATAAGTTGCATACAGAAAGGATCGGGGGATATGTATCAGATATTGGTGGTAGACGATGAGCGAATTGAACGAAATGGCATTAAAATGCTGCTGCGCCATATGCAGCTGTTATGTGAGATTACAGAGGCTGCAAATGGAAGAGATGCGCTTGAGTATTTAAAGGAGCATACGGCAGATGTTTTGCTTACAGATGTAAAGATGCCATTTATGGACGGCATTCAGCTGATAGAGGAATGTAAAAAAGACGACAGAAACGAGGATATGAAATGCGTAATCTTTTCGGGCTGCAGTGAGTTTGACTATGCCAGAAAAGCAGTTCGTCTAGGTGTTTCTGATTACATTTTAAAGCCAGTTGATCCGAGTGAGTTTAAAGAGACTATTACACGGGTCATTCATGAGCTTGAAGCAGAACGTGCTGAGAAAAATATGAAAAAAAAGAGTATGCAGCAAATGCGTGAGCATGCATTATATCAGATTGCAAATGGAGTAAATGTAGCAGAAGTGCTTGAGAAAAGCGGCGGTGTTTTGACAAAATCAGACATTGATTGCTTTTGCCGTATTCTAATGCTTGAGACAGATGATGATTTTTTCGGAAAAAATGGTGTTGATCTGCAAGAGCGCATTCTGGCAAAAAAAATGAAAGAAGTTTGCGCTAGCGAAGCCTTTCTTTATTTAAATCTGACTCCGCAGCAGTCTATCATCTTATTAAAAGATAGATCTATTGATCCTATTGAGTTTGCAAATAAGCTGTTAGACCATATTAAACAGGAATATGAAAATAGTTGTACAATATCCATTTCTTCAGAAATTCAATGCGCAGAGCAGATTATTTGTGCAATGGATGAGCTTGAGGAGCTTATGGAAAATAAATTTTACCATCCGAATACCAAATTGTTTTACAGTGGAATGGAGAGCGGTGATTGTGAGATCATTAAAATAGATGATGATACATTAATTAAGCAGATGAAGCAGGATATTCGAATGAAGGATGTTCAGAGCCTGCGTGATCATTTTGAGCGTTTCAGCCAGAAATACCGAAGCCAGACTGCATTTTCCCAGATGTACATCAAATTTTTATTCGCCAACTTACTAAAGGATATTTATGATGCAGTACCAGGAGAGGGAGAGAAGCAGTTAAATACGAAGATTGATCAGCTTTATCGTTCATTTGACTTTGTTCAGGTTACAGATATTGTAAGTGATTCCATAAACCGATTGGAAAAGGCATTTTTAGGAAGAGCACAGACAGGCCATCGTGAGGTGGAGGCTGTCAAGCGCTACATTGCTGCTCATTATGGAGAGGAAATGAGTGTGGAGCGATTAAGTGAGCTTGTCTATATGGCTCCAAGCTACTTAAGCAGTGTATTTAAAAAAGAAACAGGTCAGAATTTGAATCGTTTTATCAAGAGCGTTCGTATGGAAAAGGCAAAGGAGCTTTTGGAGCAGACGATGATGAAAATTGTAGATATAAGCACTGCATGCGGTTATCCAAATGTTTCATATTTTTGCTCAAGCTTTCGTGAGTATTATGGAATTAGTCCACAAAAATTTAGAGAAAGCGGGGATGAAATGATTGAAGAAAAGTAAGCTTGGCAGCCGAATTGTCAGCTGGTTTAGAAATGTAAGGCTTGGTTATAAGCTGGCCATTGTATATGCGCTGTCAGGTTTTCTTCCTGTTGTGGCGGTGCTGTCAGTTACTTATGTTCAGATGAAGCAGATTTTATTGCAAAATGAGAGAAACAGTATGGAATCGTATCTGTATCAGGCACTTGCCTCAATGGAAAACAAGCTTGCAATCTACACAAATTTAAATAACTATATTTGCTATAATCAGACAATCTCACAAGTGATTGGATACCAGTATGATTCAGTGTATGAGATGTACAATCAGCTTGTTACGATACTTGACCCAATGCTTGCTTCACTGAAATATTTTCACAACGATGTTGGCAAAGCTACGATTTATGTAGATAAGGATATGATCAAGCATGGTGACACGCTGGCACCAATTTCAGAGATTATAGATACTAATTGGTATAGGAGTGTGGCAGATTCTGGAGAAATGCAGTGGTTTGTTGATAAAAATGAAGAAATTGTGTTTGGGGTAAGCCCAATGAGTATGCTCAAGCGCTATGGGTTAGATGGTATTTTGTACATCAGCGTTGAGTATGACAGCATGTTTGAGACATTTAAGCAGACGCTTCAGAATAATTATGGTATTGTTATTTTCGATGAGAAGGGCAATGCAGTGTATGAAAAAGCATTCTTTGATAAAAAATATCTGGAATATGAATTAAACGCCGCGCAGCTTCTTGATCAGAAGAAAAATCAGGAAAATGAGTATACGATTCTTTCAGAAACATCATCTGTGACTGGATGGACAGCATGTTTGTATAAGCCAAATAGCTTAATAGTATGGTCAGTAACGCCAATTATACGAATTGCGCTTATTGCGGTGTTTGTTATGACACTGATGTCAGTGATAGTCATGATGATTTTGACGAGATTTGTTACAAAGAGGATTAGAAGACTTAGATCTGGAATGAAAGAGGTAGAGCAGGGGAATTTTGAGGTTAATATTACTAGTGACAGCCGTGATGAGATTGGTGATCTTGTCAATGGTTTTGATTCAATGCTTCTTCAATTAAATACATTAATCAAAGAGGTTTACGAGGGACGAATTAAGGAAAAGGAATATGAGATGAGGGCGCTTCAGGCGCAGATTAATCCACACTTTTTATATAATACGCTTTCGTTAATTAATTGGAAGGCAATTGAGGCAGACGCACAGGATATAAGTAAAATTACGCTGGCACTTTCTACCTTTTACCGAACCTCGTTAAACAAAGGAAAGAATGTCATGTCACTCTCAGATGAGCTTCGTAACATGCGTTCTTATCTTGATATTCAGCTGATGATGCATGACTACGAATTTGATGTGGAGTTTGATGTAGATGAATCAATTGGTCAGTATCAGTCATTAAATCTTATGCTTCAGCCTCTTATTGAAAATGCTATTGCTCATGGAATTGATGTGAAGACAGATGGCAGAGGAAAGCTGACGATTACCGGAAAGGAAGATGGTGATCTGATAGTTTTGACCGTAGCAGATAATGGTGTCGGCATGAGTGATGAGCAGGCGGCTCGTATTTTAACAGAAGAGTCAAAGGGATATGGTGTTAGAAATGTCAATGAGCGCATAAAGCTTTACTATGGAGAACAGTATAGTCTACAGATTGAAAGCAAAATAGGGCAGGGAACTAAGGCAAGTATCAGGATTCCAAAGAGGTTATCGTAATTTCAGAAAAAAACAACATGAATCTAATATTTTTGATATATACGAAATCACCAAAATTTCTTATAATAATGACATAAGGATTTCCGAATGGAAACAAAAAATAGGGAGGATTTTGTATTATGAAATTTAGAAAAGCATCTAGTTTATTTTTAGCAGGCGCTATGTGTTTATCAACTTTTGGCGGTGCAATGAGT
>CAUCWU010000141.1 GCA_958446555.1 uncultured Lachnospiraceae bacterium
TTCAAAATAACCTTCCGGTGAAGTAGTGTGGAAGGCGCCGCGGGCAAGAGTCGCCGACGAAGCCAGCGTCAAAGCCCTCGTACACTTCCGAATTGCATCTCACACGATAACCTTCCCAGCAAGCACCTCCCTGTAATCCTTGAGATTCTTCTTGAGAAGATTCGGTGTATCCAGTCCATACGGACATTTCGACTTACATTTATTACATCCAATGCAGCCGTCTATTTTATTCATACGCGCCTGTCCTGCCTCATTCAACCAATCCACTTCCATCACCCGGCCTCGGACAAAATGCCGGGTTGTGGAACTGATAGATATCAATGTAATCAGTTCTTAAGTTTGTAAGCGAAGTTTCCAGATCTTTCCAGAAGACTTCTACGGTAGTTGCCATTGTCTTTGTTGCAATATAAACCTTTTCTCTCATACCCTCAAATGCAGCACCAAGCTTTTCCTCGCTGTCACTATAGGCTCTTGCTGTATCAAAGAAACGAACACCTCCATCGTATGCTTTATGTACCAGACGAATCGCTTCTTCTATTGAGACACGCTGTATTGGCAACGCACCGAACCCATTCTTGTTAACGGTTATGCCTGTCGTGCCGAGTGTTACCATATCTTTCATGCTATTTTCTCCCTATTGTCGTATTCTTTCTATATATAATGTAATATTGAATCCGAACATTTAAAATTGTATTTCTTCTATATAATAGTGCGCTTGATCTACACTATTGTTCAAAAAACTTTTTCAAAAACTCTTCTTTTGAGATCGGCTTTGAATAATAATATCCCTGTATAAAATCTGGTCCGAGCGCAGTGATTTTGTCTAGTTCTTCTTTTGTCTCAACACCTTCAACACAGACATATTGGTTTAACTTGTGAACCATCTCTATTACATACTTCATCAGCTGATACTCATAAGGTCTTGTGAGTGCTTTCACAGTAAATCCTCTGTCGAGCTTTACAATATCCGGTTCAAGATTGCTGATATTCATTAGGTTAGAATAGCCTGTTCCAAAATCATCAAGCGCAATCTGAATACGAAGTTCCTTCATATCGTTCCAGACATTTCTGACGGCTGGTGTCCCCTCTAGATAACCGCTCTCTGTCAGCTCAATGATAATTCCGCTGCAGCTGATCCCTGCCGAATCAATCAGTTCTTTTAATTCGGTCATCAATGGACTCTTTAAAATCTGTACATACGAAAGATTGATGGATACACGAAAATCCGGATGATACTCGCGACATTTGTTGCACATATCAAGCGCATTCTTTATAATCCATTTACCAACTGGAATAATCAGTCCACTCTCCTCTAGAATTGGAACCGCCTCTGCCGGAGAAATGAATTTACCATCCTTGTCACGAATGCGAAGAAGTGCCTCTGCCGCATACAAGCTTCCATCTTTTGCACTCACAATCGGCTGAAAGTAAAGCTCAAATCCCTGATAATCCGATGCTACAGCTTCGCGAAGTGAGCGAAGAATCTCTCTTCTATGCAAAAATGCTTTGTAATCATCCATTCGAAAACGGTAAGCTCTATTCTTTCCCTGCTTTTTGGCTTCTCCAAGAGCAAACTGTGAAAATTTCATCAGTTCCTTGTAACCGTCTACCGGTGTCTCCTCGCTGTCAATGATACCTGCCGATATTGTATAGACTGCCTCATATCCAGTCTGTCGAATCCTTCGATCAAGCTCTCTTCGAATCCTGTGAAACAGTTCATTCGCATCCTCCTCATCTGGCTGAATGCCAAGCTCATTTGCCTCAACAAAATCTTCCACCAAAAATTCATCGCCGGTCATTCGATAGACCTTTTGATTTCCACTCAACTGGGAACTAATTCCCTCTGCAACTGTCTTTAAGATTCTATCGCCATATTCCATTCCAAATCGCTCATTGATATCGCTGAAATCATCAATTCCAATCCGAAGAGCAAAACCAGCGATTGATCGCTTTCCAAACGCTCTCATGCGGCTCTTAAACGATTCTTCTCCCAAAAGCCCACTGATATTGTCCGCTTTCTGTGGTCGTCCAATCTCATTGATACATCCAATCCAAAAATGGGGGGTTCCATTTTCATCCTTTAGCATTCGTCCACGACAGTTGATCCAAATCGGTGTGCCATTGTTGCTAAGCCAACGATATTGCATGTTATGACGGTCTCTCACTCCTTCTGCTGCCTCAGAAAGTTCCTGTGCAAGTGCATCATAATCCTCTGAGTAGACAAACTTGCGGTGAGTTTCTACTACGTCCGTAAAGCAATTTGAGGGAAGTGCAAAACGTTCTTTTGCTCTTTCCGAAATAAAATACACATCTTGAACGATATCATACACATACAAGTAATTATCCATACAGGAATCAAAGCATTCTATCGCATCTCGCAGTTTTTCAAATGTATAGATCATATTCTTCCATCCTTCCTGCTAATCACATAGGTCACTTTGTTGATTTGTTAACTCGATTTTTCATTTAAGTTAACGTTTTCGACCAATTTCTGACTTTTGGCCATTCTTTTTTTCATTCTACTTCATTTTTTCTCAAAAGTAAAGAGCCGCCTTTCGGCAGCTCTCATGTTTTTCCAAACTAAAAATGAAATACGCGCTCTCTAATAGCCACATGTTACTGAGAGATTAAAACTTCATTCCATTTGATCAAGCAATTCTCTAACTCGATTGCGCTCTTTTTCCTCAAGCGGTGCAGACGCGCACAATGCCTGAATAAACTCGGATAAATTGCCATGAAACCAAAACGCAATTTCTCTTTGTGCTAGCATCTGTTTATACTCTTTTTCACTCTTTAACGCATGTACATAGGAAACTCGCCCTTGTCTTTTCGTTTCAATATAGCCTTTTTGAGCCAAACGAGTTAAAAAGGTAACTACTGTAGTCCTCGCATACTCCTTTCCCAATTGAACATTGACTTGGTTGATCAATTCTGGGACGGAAATATCTGAATCAGACTCCCAGACAAGCTTCATGATTGGCGCTTCACATGCACTTAACTCTTCTTTCATTCATGTCTCCTTTTGTTTTGTTACACACACTTTTTTAATTCACTTTTCACTTTTTTGTAATCGGTTATCTGGCAATTTTTCACACGGTATCAGTTCTTTTTTGAAGGCTGTTACCCTCTCGAATTGTTTTGATTCTCCAGGTTACTGTTGCTGATAGTATCATTTTTGTCAATTGTAGTCAAGTGTCATTAAAAACATACAAAAAAGAACCGGTATTGTCACCAAATGATGACAATATACCGATTCTCTTCCATTATTTTCACATTTTTTGATAAATCGAATTACTCGATTACTTCAATCCAGCCCTTTGGAGCCTCGATGCGCCCCATCTGGATACCAGTCAGAGTATCATACAGCTTCTTGGTGATCGGTCCCATCTCTTCCATACCACTTGGCATGCAGATTTCCTTGCCATGGTCAACGATCTTTCCAACTGGGGAGATAACAGCTGCAGTTCCGCAAAGACCACACTCTGCAAAGTCCTTAACCTCATCGAAGTATACCGGACGCTCCTCAACCTCAAGTCCTAAGTACTCTTTTGCAACATATACAAGAGAACGACGAGTGATGGATGGCAGAATGGTGCTGGACTTTGGTGTAACAACCTTTCCATCCTTTGTTACGAATAAGAAGTTTGCACCACCGGTCTCCTCAACCTTTGTACGAGTTGCGGAATCCAGATACATATTCTCTGCGTAGCCCTGCTCGTGTGCCTCAACGATTGCATGAAGGCTCATTGCATAGTTTAATCCAGCCTTGATATGTCCAGTTCCGTTCGGTGCTGCACGGTCATAATCACTGACACGGATAGTGATCGGCTTTGCGCCGCCCTTGAAGTATGGGCCAACTGGTGTACAGAAGATACGGAACTGATACTCATTTGCCGGCTTTACACCGATAACAGCGTCACTTCCGAACATATATGGACGAATGTACAAAGTTGCACCAGATCCGTACGGTGGAACGTATGCTTCGTTTGCCTTTACAACCTGTCTTACCGCATCAACAAAACGATCCTGCGGGAACGGTGGCATTTCCAGTCTCTTTGCGGAATCTACCATACGTGCTGCATTTAAATCCGGGCGGAATACAACGATGTGACCATTCTCTGTGGTGTATGCCTTCATACCCTCAAATACGGTCTGCGCATACTGCAGAACACCTGCACACTCGCTGATCGTAATGGTTGCGTCAGAGGTCAATGTACCCTCATCCCAACTTCCGTTTTTATAATTTGAAACATATCTCTTATCAGTCTTTACATAACCAAATCCAAGACTGCTCCAATCCAGATTTTTCTTCTCCATAATGTCTTACTTCCTTTCTCCTCTGCTGTCGAGTATTCTTCAGAATAGATTACACCAAATCAAGCATTTTTTTATCTATATTAAATTGCTGATGCGGCAAATCTATGAATCAGCAAATTTGCAAACTCATAAATCAAATCCATCACTGGGATTATCTCCATTTTATACCAGAAACAGGAAATGTCAATATCCTGTCGCTGATTAAAACAGTGAATTCAAAATATAAAATTAAAATGAAATAAGCACATTAAAATAATGATATGAAAAGCAATTATCATATGCTTATTTCAAATAATTTACAATACATTGAATATATTGGGTGTTGGTCGGCCGCGCATTTTCACTTGCTGCGATCTCACCAAATATACATTTTTTGTATTCCGGGCTGGCAAGTGGCCAAGAGCGCTCAATCGCAACTCGAATCGCCCGCTCAATGCGGCTTGATGTCGTATCGTGAAGCTTTGCAATCTGCGGATACATTAACTTCGTAATCCGCTCAATCATCTCATGATCCTCTAATGCAAGTGTGATCGCATCGTGAAGATACTGAGCACCTGCCATCGTCCCCAAAACACCAAGCCCGGTCAAGACATCTTGAACCGTCTCCTTTTGCATGCCAACCTCAATCAGCACATATCGGCTTTTTGGATTCATCGGACAAGTCTTAAGAAGCCCTTCTAACGCTTCCTTACTCTGCACCACTCCTAAAATATGTACACCTTTGATTCCATCTGCCACCTGAAACATATAGTACCCCTCCTTTTTTTCTGCTGTTTGTCGTTTCTGAATGCCATTCTATCATATACTATATTTGTCGTAAATAGTATAAACGACATTCTTAGTCGCGTTTTTCGCGCATATTTAACAAACAGGCAGAAAGGGGAGCCTATTTACTTTTTATTGCGAAACTGCACTGGAGTCATATTAAATGCCTTCTTAAACAGACGGTTAAAATGCTCCACATTCTGATAACCTACTGAAAGTGCAATGCTCTCAACTGTCATCGAACTGGTCTTTAACAGTGTCTTTGCCTTCTTCAGACGCACATTTTTAACAAGCTCACCGAAGGTCATACCAGACTTTTCTTTGATGTACTTGGACAGATACGGCTTTGACAGATAGAACTTATCAGACAGTCCTTCTAATGTTACATTTAAGTAATTGGACTGAATATAGTTCATAATCTCAACCATTCTTTTGTCCTTAGCAAACTGTGCATTCTGGATCTCCTCGATCTTATTGACAGCGACGCACAGCGCCTCAATGGATGCCTTGATGATATCATTGTCGATACCAACACCCCAATAGCGCTTTCCGTTGCATACAACACCTACATAGGCAACTGCCTTTGAAGAGCTGCCCTTTGTCAGTGAATGCTCCTCATAAAAGCTTAACTCATAGCTAACACCGAAGTAGTTCTTGATTGCATTGCTGACTGCATCCAGACGACCGTTTCCAGTTCCGGTAACAACCTGTGTATTCTGTCCATGCTGAATTGTTGCATTTGCAACGATACCGTTTTCCTGACGGAAATGGCACTCGCTTACCTGGAAGATGGACTTGCTTGTGATATAGTGATCCTCGAAGATCTGATAAATGGTTGCCGGCGTCAGCTCCTTGTGTGCCTTATCGGAGATATCCTTGACTGTGTAGCCAACCTCCTCACGCATATTTTCCGGAATACTTAAGCCGAAATTGGTGCGAAGTACATAGCACACACCGCCCTTTCCGGACTGGCTGTTGATACGAATGACATCAGAATCATAAGTACGTCCGACATCCTTCGGGTCGATCGGCAGATACGGAACATCCCATTTCTCGCTCTTTCCTGCTTCTCTCCATGCCATACCCTTTGCAATTGCATCCTGGTGGGAACCAGAGAATGCGGTAAATACTAACTTACCTGCATACGGCTGACGCTCATGTACATGCATGCCAGTTACCTTCTCGTAAACCTCTACCAGATGAGACATATTGGAGAAATCAAGCCTCGGATCAATGCCGTGTGAGAACATGTTCATTGCCAGCGTGATAATATCGACATTTCCGGTACGCTCACCATTTCCAAACAGAGTTCCCTCGATACGGTCTGCACCAGCTAAAAGGCCAAGCTCTGCAGCTGCGACTCCACATCCACGGTCATTGTGCGGATGAAGGGAAAGAACCACGCCGTCGCGGTGCTTCATATTCTTGTTCATATACTCAATCTGAGTTGCAAATACATGCGGCATTGCATTCTCAACAGTTGCTGGCAGATTGATGATGGCCTTATTCTCTGGTGTCGGCTGCCATACATCCAATACAGCATTGCACACCTCAAGTGCATAAT
>CAUCWU010000142.1 GCA_958446555.1 uncultured Lachnospiraceae bacterium
CGATCCGAATGACAACAACTCGCTTTCCCAAAACTTTATCACAGACATAGCAGAACCAAGTTGCCTCACCAAGAGCTGCCGCATTGACATCGGTATCAAATCCAACTGGAATATTCAGCGCCTTCTTAAACTCATCTAAAACCGGATACCATTTCCATGCAAGCTTTGGAGTGTTACCGACACATCCATATTTTGGAGAGCTTTCTTTTAAGATAAGCGGTCCGAAAAAGCCGATTCCAAGTGCCTCAACCTTCTGCTCCTTGAAATATTCTATCATCTTTGGCATTGTAATTTCCGGTGTCTCAGTTGGAATCGATACGCGATCTAAAACCTCTCCCTTTTCATTGCAAACAGCAAGCACCATCTTTGTGCCGCCACCCTCTAATGCGCCTATTCTCATATTCTTTTTCCTCTTTTTTATTTAGTTAAGTATGAATAAATCATCATGAAGTTACCCTCTGCCTTCATCTTTCTGTAACCTGCCGGAACAATCAGATGGGTACCTTTCTTTACCGGAGTGCCATCAAAGCTTCCTTCACCGTCTAATACGCTAATATCAACAAATGGCTGATCCCAAGTAAATTCAGCACTTCCATTTACAGTTGCCTTGCATACGGTATAGCATGGGCAGCTAACCAACTTTTCAGCCTCTGCACCAGCAATATCAAACTTTTCATGCTCTGCTACAGCTGGCTCAAACGGTGCCTTAATGACATCAATACTCTGCTGTACATGAAGTGCTCTCGGCTTTCCATCCTGTAAACGATCATAATCGTATACACGGTAGGTAATATCACTATTCTGCTGGGTCTCTAAAATCAAGGTGCCGCCCTTGATGGCATGAACACAGCCTGGATTGATCTGGAAGAAATCGCCCTTCTTTACCGGAATCTCACGGATAAACTCCTTCCATTTCTTTCCGCGAATCATCTCCTCTACTTCCTCATGATTCTTTGCATTGTGACCGATTACAATGGTACCACCCTCCTTTGCATCCAGAATATACCAGCACTCCATCTTTCCAAGAGAGCCATTCTCGTGCTCTGCTGCGTATGCGTCATCTGGATGAACCTGAATACTAAGATCTGCCTTTGCGTCAATAATCTTAATCAAAAGCGGGAAGCGATCTCCCTGTACATTGCCAAATAATTCTCTGTGATTTTCCCAGAGCCAGCTTAATGTCTTTCCCTTATACTCGGTATTCTTAAGTGTACAGTCTCCGTGTGGATGAGCACTGATTGCCCAGCACTCTCCTGTATTATCTCCCGGAATGTCATAACCAAAATCATCCTTTAAACGGCTTCCGCCCCAAATCATCTGCTTAAATACCGGCTCAAGTAATAAAAGTTCCATAGTAATTCCTCCTTATGCGATACAAACAGCACTTGCAGATGCTGTTTCTTCTGTGTAAAGTATATCGAATTTGGGCAGAAGTTACAAGTGATATTTTCGGTAGGTTCGAGAAAAGCCAATACACACATTACAAGCCAATATTTACAGCATGCCCGAAGGTGAATGGATTTCACGAGCCGGACACTTGGAGCAGGTCTTTCAAAGTAATGTATAATAAGAAAGAACATAAAAGGAACCTGCGGAGTTTGGTCCGGCGACGAAACCATTGCACCTGAGGGCATTCGTAACCTGACTCCGTGAACCGTAACTTCTCCCCTTGACCACACGTGCAAAACAGAGTATAGTTATGAGCAGCATATTATGAAGGGAATTAAAGACATGGCTAAGCTTGTATTTAACTATGGAGCAATGGGCTCCTCTAAAACCGCTAATGCACTTATGGTTGCATATAATTACGAAGAACGAGGGCAGCACGCTCTGATTTTAAAACCGGCTACTGACACTAGAGATGGCATTCACACCGTTTCTTCAAGAATCGGTCTTTCAAATACATGCCGCCTGATTGACGAATTTCTGGATGAATTTACGAAAAATCCAGACTGTGTATTAAATTACAATGCGATTATTGTTGATGAAGCACAGTTTGCTTCTCCTGAGCAAATTGATTTATTTTCTGATATCGTAGATACCTGGCAGATTCCTGTCTTATGCTACGGACTAAGAGCTGATTTTCAGAATAAATTTTTCCCAGGCAGCCGCCGTCTGATGGAGATCGCCGATGAAATCAAGGAAATCAAAACGATCTGCTGGTGTGGCAAAAAGGCGACCTGCAATGCCCGCTACGATGATCACGGTATTATAAAAGAAGGCGCCCAGGTGGTACTAGGCGCCAATGATAAATATATTGCTCTGTGCAGAAAGCACTTCAAGGAGGGAAATTTAGGAAAATGATTTCTCACCCGGGACAGATAATGAGCCGCCGTTCCTGTCCCGGTGGTTTTTCTTATTTATAGTACTGTGCCTGCGCATTCCACATCTGGCGATACAGTCCGTCTTTACCGATCAGCATCTCGTGGTTTCCCTGCTGCACAATCCTGCCATCGCAAAATACGATGATATCCTTTGAGAATCGGCACGCAGACAAACGGTGCGATATAAATAGAGCTGTTTTATCCTGCACAATCCGATGAAAATCGCTGTAAATCTCGCTCTCGGCAATCGGGTCTAGTGCCGCTGTCGGCTCATCAAGAATAACAAATGGCGCATCCTTATAAATAGCGCGTGACATTGCTGTTTTCTGTGCCTCGCCACCCGAGATTTCCATGCCAGTTTCAGAAAAATCTCTATTCAAAATAGTATTTAAACCGTCTGGCATCTTATTATATAAGCGCATCAGATCCACACGGCGAATGGCATCCATTGCTCGTTCCTCATCTACCTTTTCCCCTGCCGCAATGTTCTCCCCAAATCTGAATGAAAAAATTTTTAAATCCTGAAAGACAACTGCAAACAGCTTGCGATACTGCGCCTCTTCATACTCCCTGATATCCACTCCATTTAAGAGAATATATCCTTTGGTTGGGTCATAAAGCCTGCACAAAAGCTTAATAAATGTAGTTTTTCCTGAGCCATTCAGCCCTACAAATGCCGTGCTTTCTCTGGCACTTATCTTTACATTGACGTCGCGCAACACATACTGTTCTGTCCCTGGATAGCGAAAAGATACATCTACAAACTCAACTTCTGGATTTTCCATATCCGCCAAACTAACAGGACGAGATGCCTTTTTCATCTTATTTTGCAGACCCATATACTCAAGATACTCATCCATCTGCATTCTGTCATGATGCAATCTGCTCCATCCTGCAAACAAATCAGTCATTCCCTGAATGAACTGCTGCACAGCACCGGCATAACGCACGACATTTCCGATTGTAATCATCCCACCGTATGCACAAAATGCCACATACAGATAGATGATTCCGCCTACACACGAGGAAAGCATTCCCTGTAAGCCAAAATGACACACATCATTCTTGGCATATTGAAGAGTCATTCGTCTCCAGTTTGCATTCATCTGATCACCGTAATGTTCCATCATCGGCTCCTGATGAAAAATCCGAATGTCCTTTCCTGCCTTTTGGGACAGTACAACTTCATTCATCATATAGCTGTTTAAACGATTCTCATCCTCATGCTCCTTGTGGATTGCCAAACGGCGTTTGCCTTGCTCTAATACAGAACAACGATTCAGATACAACACAGCAAACAATGCAACTATTGCTATAATTCGAAACAGCGTTTCCTGTGTCCCAGCTGTCTTTGAAAACTGTTTTGCAAAAAATGGACCGATTGTGATAATTGCTGCCACCATACGAACTGCCGCCGTCAATAGAATTTCGAGCTGTGTTAGAAAACGCTCAAACACATCCTTCTCGCGCTTTCGGTACTCATCCTGGCGTGCCCGAAGAGTACGCACGCGCTCATCCCCGATCTGCTCATAATCCATCTGCATTGTTTTTGTCATGATGGGTTCTGTCATTCGATGCTGCATGCCCCACCACATAATATTTTTCTTTTTTGTGACAAGATGACGAAGAATTGCTGTGACAAAACTCGCGCCTGTTCCTGCAAGAACAAACAGTGCCATTTCCTGCATAGAACGTCCAGAATAGAGTGCATCTAGTAGCATTGATGAGAGAAAAATTGCAATAAACGGGAAAATGCCTTCCAACAAGACACCAATCAAAATGATCTTCCATCCCGGATTGTACTCATTTAGAAGGTGAATCATTTGAATATACGTTGCCGCATCCTCGCGAAACTGTGACTTTTTCATCTTCATGCGCACACCTCCTCTACACCATCTTTGTTTACCCGATAATATTTTCCCTGTATCTCAAACAACTGCGCATATCGGCCATTTAAGCAAATCAGCTCATCATGTGTTCCCTGCTCAATGATCGTTCCATTCTCTAACAGCAAAATACGATCACAAAAACGCGTGCTTGCCAGTCGATGTGAAATAAATACTGATGTTCGTCCTTCCACCATCTCCATATATTTCTGATAAATCTGCTGCTCGGCTAATGGGTCTAGTGCTGCTGTCGGCTCATCTAAAAGAAGCATCGGTGCATTTTTATATAGCGCACGCGCCATCCAAAGTTTCTGGTTTTCTCCTCCGGAAAGTGCGATTCCATCATCAAGAATACTAGCACCAAGCGGTGTATCTTCTTTTTGAGGCAAGCTGCTAACTTTTTGCCATAGTCCGGAAAGCGTTAAACATTCACGCACCCGCTCACGGTCAATGTGTGTTCCAACATCGGATGCCACATTCTGGGCAATAGTCATAGGTAGAAGCTTTACATCCTGAAAAACAACTGCAAGCAATGAAAAATATTCCTCTTTACTATATTCTTCCTGTGGTCTTCCATTGATAAAAATCGTACCCTGCGTTGGACGATACAGTCCACAAAGAAGTTTTACAAGCGTTGATTTACCAGCACCATTCAGACCGACAAGTGCGATTCGTTCACCTTGGCGCAGCGTGACATTGATATCCTTTATGGTAGGTTTTGTGCTGCCCGGATAGGTAAAGCCTACATGCTCCAGACGAATTTCAACTGCATCGCCTGCTAATTTATGCGCTGCCTTGTCTTTTGTTTCTGATTTTTCATTGATACTGTTGTCTTTTTTAGAAATAGTTCCACGAAAAGATGATTTTTCCCATGAGCACAGAAACTGGCGAAGACGTGAATAGTCAAAGCTTAGCCGTCCCAGTTTTTCTCTGCTGTCAAGAAGTGCGCTGCATGCCTCTTGACAGCTTGCCGCAATCGCTGTATACCAGACAAAATCTGAAACTGCCATATTGCCATTTATGATTTTCCAAATAAAATAAAGGTAGATTCCAAAATCACGTATAAAGCAAAAAGCTGCATCGCAAATATTAACTGCAAAATAGCCGTTCTCCCAATGCTTCACGTAGCCGTCAGCTGTTGCCTGTTCTCTATGAAAAATGGCAGTCAGCCACCCAGTCAGATCATACATGCGAATGTCCTTGCCTCCGGCTAAATCACAGGCGCACTCCTCCACATATTTCATCTTTCGGCTTGCCTTATCTGCTTTGGGGCGAAGTTGTCTGTCAAACGCTGCCGCACGCTCCTTTAAACCTAAAATCAATAGTGCAGGTACCCATACAAGAAGTACAGCTACAATGCTTTGTCTTATTAAAATCGCACTGTATAAGACAAGTCCTGCTACAGCAGTCAAAAAACGCTGCCAAATCATGGAGCCATCACGCAGAACGGAATTGTTTCGATACAGCGAGTCAAATACTGCATGTGCATCATCATTAAATTTTTTGCTTTCTAACACATCATAATCTACGTACAGTCTTTTCTTTAGCATACGCAGATTAAAATCATCCTCAAATGGTCCCTGCATACGTTTTATGTAGGCATCAAGTGCGCTTTTTATCATGTTTCCCATTGCCAAAATAAGAATCAATGTACCCACCTGCAGCACAAGCTGCTTTAATTCAATATGTGCCTCCAAACCACAAAGCACCTGCTTGGGAAGTCTCGCATTTAAAAGTGGAAGCCCCACGGCAATTATAGAGAGGGCAATCACCGCTGCCGCCATGCGCGGCTCACGCCTAAACTGCTCCTTCCAGTGCCATGCAGCATTAGAAGTGAATGTGTATGTGCCATTCGTTTTCATTTCAATTTTCTCTTTACTCATGTAACTCACCATCCATCCTTACGACTTCCTTTCCCTTTTCTAAGTCCCACAGCATTGCAAGTAAAATCATGCGCTTGAATGGTTTTAAATTCGTGAGGATATAGCAAAGATACTTCTGCGACTCTGACTGAAAAAGTTCATACTGCTCTTTTATAAATGTATCATTCGGATCATTTTCCTTCACTGTGTAAGTATATACACGTATCATCCACATCACCAGTGCATACGCATTTTCCTGTTCTAGCTCTGGAAAATCGCGTTTCGCATCTTTATATCGCTTGATTACTGAATCCAGCTCATCTACTCTTTTTTGATGAGAATTTGTATTAACAATACTATCTTTACGAATATAATAATTATATTTACTTTCAGGCAAGTACACTAATTTTTCTGTTTTTCTAATCAAATCATACATTACACTAATATCCTCGTATATTACTCCAATTGGAAAATATACACCCTGAAATAATTTTCTTTTATATAATTTATTCCACACATAGTTTTGAATTTTCCTATCAAACAGTAATTCT